>NZ_JBFUIX010000004.1:0-176400 GCF_056401635.1 Paenibacillus sp. P4_E11
GAGTGAACAGGAGGTTCCACCCGCTGTTGAAATCGATTCCTTTGATTGAAATGTTGTCGTGGTTAGGAATCGGTTTCAAAGGCGGACGCTTCGCTTCTCCACTCTCCTGCTCACTCCCTTTTTGTTCTGCTTTCCTTCAAGGAGTTTCCTTTGTCCGTACGCTCCGCGTACGGTTTTTCCGAGTGGAATCTTCTGATGCCGGTCCCAAGGCGATTTCACGTAATCACAGGACATCCAATATGTTGTAATCAGAATCAGTAATTTGAAACATTCAGGCTGTTTGTCGATTCTATCGACGAGTTAACCCATCCAACCTACCGTTTCTGACTCCTTCCCAGCCAAGATAACCGAACTCCCTGCTCCCAGACCATATCAGTTGAAAAAGGATAAACCCCAAAAACTTATAAATTCTTATATGTTAAAAAAGAGGAAGGAACCTTGCCCTGACGGGCGGGTTCCTTCCTCTTGGCGCGAGCCTAGAATAGCATCACTTGGATACTTGTACAATCATCGTTTCACTGGAGGTTATTCCAGCATAGTTAACAAGTTCGCATCGATATTCATAGGTGCCGATGCTCTTAGTACGGATTGCGGTCCATGCTGATTGAGCCGATGGTGTTTGATCAGAGAGAGTCTGCGTATCGATCAGGACGCCGTTCTCATATAAGCGATACGTCGAACCGTTCGTGCCCCACCACAGGTTCATGTTGACTTGGAAATTGCCGTCTCCATCCCAGTTGTCATGGGACAGAACCGGTTTGGCTGGGGCAGCCTGGGTCACTGTAACTGTCAACGTATTGCTCCTCGTTGTACCGTATCCATTGACGAGTTCCGCATAGTAGCGATAAGTGCCGTTATTCTTGTAGGTGACGGAAGTTACGGTGGATTGAGCCGAAGGAGAATTCTCCGACAGAATCTGGGTGTCCATTAAGACATCATTTTCGTACAGCTTGTAGATTCTGCCGTTATTTCCCCACCACATATCCATCTTCACCTTATAATTCCCGCCTAGTATTCCAGTACCGTACCCATTGTCATTAGAAAGCGCGGGTGCTCCCGGCACTCCGGTACTAGTATACACAATGTTCGTTACGGTCGCCTTCGCCGTCCCTAGATGGCCCGCAGCATCAATAAATTCGAATGTGAAGCTGCCGTTCAACAAGAACGTATAGCTGCTCGATCCACCGTTGTTCGTGAGGGTTACTTGCTCGCTCGGCGTAATGGTGGCAACCACACTGTCATGGGTTGGCGTTGTGCTGCTGTAAGTAACCGTAGCCGTAGGTGCCGTCTTGTCTATATCGAAGCTGACATGCTTCGCCGCTTCCACATTCCCTGCCTTATCTGTCGACCTGTAGCTAAGGTTGTACCTGCCGTCCTGATTGAACGTCACGGGCGCCGTGTAGAGCTGCCACGTGCTTCCGTTATTCAGGCTGTACTCCGTCTTCTTAATCACGGAAGCATCGCCATACACTTGCAAAGTAACGGTAGCATCGCTTGTGTACCATCCGTTATGTGCCGTCCCGCTAACGGTCGCTGCCGTTTGCAGCGGGTACGCTTCCCGCGTCAACGGGATCCGGAATGCCGCACCTGCGGAAATATCGTACTTATACCCTTTGCTGAAATCATTCGCATCGACAAAAGATCGGATTAAAGTGCTATCGCTGATGTCGAGCTTGAACCGTCCGTTGCCCAGGTCAGTCGCCCCGACAATCCGGTAGGCTGCGTTGCGGACGCCGTCATTGGCTACATATATCGTGCTGTCAATCATATCTGCGGCGCTTATACCAGCCGCATTCATGTTCACGACGATCTCATTATGGATAGACGGTGAAGTTGTAAAGCTCACGACCGTTCCTTGCAGCGCCCCTGCAGCATCGACAACGGTTTCGCCAATCGGTGCGATGTACGATCCGTCGTGCACGTAGCGGTAGACGGCTTGACCGTTCTTCTCCGAGTAAACGCCCATGAACCCTTTGAATTGAAGCTTGTCATCGATCGTATAGATCGTGTCCGGCTGTAATGCGCTAACGATATAATCGACCCTTCCGTTCGCGAGTGTCACCTTCACCGCTTTTACTTCGTTGCCGTTTGCCGTCACGCCGCCGGCTTTCACCGAAGCCGGTTCGATCGAAGCGATGGTGCGGGTGTCCTTGTACGGCTCGATGACCGATGTGAACAGGCTATCGAGATTCGTGCCATTGCGGTGGGCGACGAAGTAACGCAATGACTTTGGATTGCCCGGTTTATTCTGAGGCGGAATGCCGTCGGCAAGCGCCACATCGCTCACAGGACCGAGCATTGTTAGCCGAAGGTGGATATCGGCGGGCGTAGGCAACACCTTCCAGGTATCGACGACTTTCCAGTCGATGCTGAATGGTCCGGCGGGGTTCGTGTCCCGCGCTACATTCTTGAGGTAATGGAACCCGCTGCCCGTGTATCCCGGTCCCTCGATGTCATCCACCCGCTGGCCGTATTCCACGTTTGGCCCTGCATATGTTCCCGTAGGCTGCTGGACGAGATTAAGTCCCTCCACCGTGGCGGTTCCCTCGGCCCCGTGGAAGCTGAAGTAATGGTCGCTGCCGCCCTTCACCCGGAAGAAATCGACGGCATACGAATTCGCTTCGTCTATCTTGATCATTGCGGTCGTCCGCTTGTACAGCTCTGTCTGTGGATATACTTTCGGCGCTTCTACATCAATCAGCTTCACCATGTCGCTGTCGTCGAAATGTTTCGGATCGGCTACCCACTGGCCTGCCTGCTTCTTCTTATCGACCACAACGGTGTTGTGGCTGATCGTATTGACAACCCACTGGGCGCGATGCATGTCAATGCCGTCTGCGAATTCCGGATACCCCAGATCTGGAGACAAATCAAGTCCGAACGCATTCAAGCCCAGGTTGAGCGTATCGCTATGTCCATGGCCGATGTTCCGGCCGTAGTACATCCAGAAATCGCGCAGCATGTTTCCTTGAGGTCCTGCATGGTCCCGTATGGCTCGCGCTTGCTCGTCGAGCAGATTCAAGCTGCGAACACCCATCTTGTAATTGCCGGCGGACTCATTTTTCCCGATGCCCTCGAAGCGGATTTGATGGCTGCCGGCGGATAAGGACATCCGGCCGATCACTTCGAACGAATCCGTATTGCCGCCGTAGAAGTCCAGATCTTTGATCGGCACACCGTCGATCGAGATCCGGTAAATGCCGTAAGTCGGTGCCTTGAAAGGCAATAGATCGATTTCGTAGTCGTCCGCTTTGGGCACTTGGAAGTTGAACGTAATCGTCGCACCTGGGGCATTGGCCTCCAATTGGACCGTTCCCGATGCGTCGAACAGCTTCGCTTCGGCGCTTTGTTGGGTGATCTCCATGGACGGAAACGCGTAAGACAAGCCAAAGTTGTTGAATACATGCTCTCCGTCTCGTAAGGCCGTGAAGCCATATCCGGTCATATTCGTGCTTGCCATATTCAGCGGCCCATGCTGAGCGACTACGCTCCGGATCCGATCCGCGATTTCGTTCGGATTGGATGTGAATACGTCCATGTGGATGCCGTCTGCGCGATTGCCGTTCAAGAAATACGCCAGCTGCGCATAGATCGGATCGCCGAATTTGTCAAACGCCTTCACCATATCTGCCATTTTGAGCAGCGAAATGCCAGGGCTGCCGGTCGAGCCGTTGTCTCCGATATTCGCCGTGTACTTCTCGCTTAGGATGAGCGGATAAAAGGCCGAGAACATTTTGCGGAATTTGACGTTCTCGTACAGGTCAGCTTCCGGGTACAGATCGTAGCCTTCCAGTATATCTGCAGTGAGCTGATAAGTAGACAGCCACAGCGCGTTGTATCCTGGCGACGCCTCATTCCCGTTGCCGTCTCGGTCCACGACGCTTATAAGCGTATTTAATATATTGCCTCCCGTCTGGAAGGTGAAGTCCAGCCATTGCTTCGTTTCGGGCATCGTGTCATACACGACCGCGGCCATCGCCAGCGCGCTCTGGTGCATGCCGTCGTTGCCTCTTATCTGGCCGGCCTTTACGGCGGGGTACACCTGTCGGATAATGCCGTCCTCGATATTTCTGCGGACCGCGGAACCCGCACCCTTGCTGTTGGTCAATCGGAACAGGCTGGCCTTCTCGTCCAAGAACGAAGTGACTAGCGGATCGTCCATGACCGGGTAGAAAGCGTCGTACGCCGATATGAAATCTTTGACCAGAATCGTTTCCCAGATCGATCCGACCGCTTTACCCAAGCCGGTACCGCCATGAGAATTCAAAAAAATGGTCTTGTCGTGCAGCATGGTGTCCATGTCGGGATACACATCCGCAACCCTGTCCAGCAATATGGCACCAGCCCGCGCGTATTTCGCATCACCCGTGTACAGATAAGCGTCACGGAACGACTGAATGGCGTCCTGAATCATGGCGGTGCTGCCGTACCAGACAAACCAATGCGTATAATAAGCGATGAACGTATAACGGTCGCCTTTGTCATCAACCCAGCCGAAGCCGTCGTCTACGCCCCAAGTCGGCCCTTTCTCCGGGTACAACGTATTGACCAGCAGACTGCGGTCGGCCAGATTAGGTTGGAAGATTCCATGTTCGTCGATCCCGCTCCGGTAATACGCGCCGAAATCGTTCGTCGGGAACTTGTAGCCGCTGCTTGGGTCCACGATCTTCCACGGCTCGTTCAATGGATCGGCCTTGTACGGATAGTTGCCGAACTTATCGATCTCCCTTCCGGTAATTGGGCTGCCTAATGTCTGGTTCACCCCGTAGCTCCGCGGCAGGTTGGGACCCGGCACCATTTCCCACAGGAATTGATGGCCTTTCGCCAAATACTTGTCCGCTTTGATGACTGCGCTGTCGCGCAAGCTCTTCGCCCAACTGTACTGCTGCACGTTTTGTCGGGCGGCCGCAACTTTGGCTGGTGTATAATACGTCGTCCTTGTCTTGCTATTAATCACGGTACCCCCTCGCTGGAATACGGCATCGTCGAAATACGCCGTCCCGGCTTGTGCTGGATTCATGGCAATCCTCAGGCGCGCGGTTGCCGCTCCTGCAGGAGCTACGCCACTTGTTGCAAGCTGCTTCCATTGGTTGTTAGCATTACCCTCATCTGTTATCGTGCTAAGCAACGATCCGTTCGCATTCCGGAACTCCAGATGCAGAGCGGAAGTCCCCTGCGGCATATACGTAGAGGTGTAGACAGTGGCCTCATAGCGCTCCCCGGGTGTTACGATAATCGGTTGGCTGAGTAGGCCAGGAGAAGCACCAATGCCCGTATACGTGATCTTCACGCTCTTCGCGCCGTCTCGAGCAATATCCCCGGACAGTTCGATCACTCCGTCTGTCTCGCTCCAATTCACTGGCTTATTCTGTACGCTAACTTCGAAGCTGCCATTATTCAGGTTCGCCACCGGAGTGGGAGAAGCAGCACCGAACGCGGCATCGTCGAAATAAGTGGAGCCGATGTTTGCGCTATGCAAATAAAATCTAAGCGTTGCATACGATGTTCCTGCCGGCGCTAGCCCTGTGATCCGGATTTGATTCCATTCGTTAAGCGTTAAGTTTATCCTTGTAAGGATCGTCGTGTAGTTGTTGTTCGCGTCCCAGAACTCGACATACAGCTCGGAAACACCCTGCAGATTGTAGGACCACACAGAGGCGTCATATTTCTGCCCCGGCGTAACGGCAATTTTATTGCTGCGTACCGTTACCCCTGCAGTACTGGTCGGATCGTCCACCCTGACGCTGTAAGAACCGGAATGTTTCTGTTCCGTGGTCAACTGGGCCGTCGCAGGCAGGATCCAATACTTCGGACGTCCGTTATCTAGCAGCTCCATATCCCCGTTCAACAAGGAAGGCTGGGGGCCGGTCAATACTTGCTCGAATGAAGCATCGTCGAAGTAAGCGGTTCCGATATTGGCTAGGTGCAAGTACAGCCGCAAGCTTGCATAAACCGTTCCTTCCGGCGCAACTCCACTTACTTGGATTTGGCTCCATTGATTCGTGGTCGAGTTGGTCCCCGTAAAGATTTTCGTGTAATTGTTGTTGGCGTCCCAAAACTCGAGATACAGTTGGGAAACGCCCTGGGTATTGTAAGAGAATACGGAGGCGTTATACGTTTGTCCGGCTGTGACCGGCATCTTCACGTTGCGCAACCCCGCAGAAGCCGTTGCGCTCGAATCGACAAGCTTGACGCTCGATCCTCCCCCTCTTACTTGCTCCGCAGACGATTCCACCGTTCCTTCAATGTAGGTCCAATTCTTCGGTCTTCCGGATACGATCTCCTCGAATCCTCCGTTCAACAAGGCAGGCTGGGGGCCGGTCAATACTTGCTCGAACGAAGCATCATCGAAGTAAGCGGTTCCGATATTGGCTACGTGCTGATACAGCCGCAAGCTTGCATAGATCGTTCCTTCCGGCGCTACTCCACTCACTTGGATCTGACTCCATTGATTCGTGGTCGAATTCATCCCCGTAAAAATTTTCGTGTAATTGTTGTTAGCGTCCCAAAACTCGAGATACAGCTCCGAAACGCCCTGGGTGTTGTAGGTGAACACGGAGGCGTTATACGTTTGACCGGCTGTGACCGGCATCTTCGCGCTGCGCAACCCTGTGGAAGCCGATGCGCTAGAATCGACAAGCTTGACGCTTGAGCTTCCCGATCGAACTTGCTCCGCAGAGGATTCCACCGTTCCGCTTATGTAAGTCCAATCCTTCGGTCTTCCGGATGCGATCTCCTCGAATCCCCCATTCAACAGCGTTGCGACTTCTCCCCTGGCCGTACTAGGCGGGAATATCGGCATCGCGCCGAAGATGAGCAAGATCGCCATAAGCAGGGCAAAGCCGCGTATCGTTCGTTTGGAAACAAACCGCTTCATACTACCACCAGTCCTTTACGTTGTCTGATGGTGTCTTCTCCGCTCCAGATCATCTCTCTATTGCAGACTACTTCTTAGCTTGCTTGGTTTCATCAATCTTTTTGTTCGTGGCTTCTGCGGCTTCGCGCAAAGCGGTATTGACATCTACGCCTTTCGTGGCGATGTTCGTAATTGCGGCGTTCAGCTGCGTTGCGGCGACGACTTGAAACTCGGTAATGTTGGACATTTTGGCATGCTTAGGGAACAAGGCGGCCACGTTTTGCCCGGTATATTTCGGGAGATCTTTCCCGTAGCTAGAGTGCATTTTCGTATCATTCAGTGCCGTAGCCAACCCTCTGGCGTTAAGAGAAGCCTGGAATTCCTCGGAAGCAATAAACTTCATGACCTCGAAGGAGGCGTCGCGATGTTTGCTGATCGAGCTCATATACCAGTAATTCGGGAATACTTGCGGTCCTACATTCCGAATATCCGGGAAGTCGGGAATCTTGACAACGCCCCAGTTTTTGATGCTATCACCTGGCGTGAATCCGCAGCAGCCGGTGTAGTTTGTGGCCATGGCCACGGTTCCTTTGGTATTGAAATTAGCTACGGTAGCTTGAGCGACATCGACACCCGGAATCATCATAAACTTCGTAAGCGTTTGCACGATCTTTTTCCATGGATCCGTTTCGAAGCTGGCTTTGAATGTTTTCGGATCGACCAGATCCAACGAATATTGGTTGACCTGCAAATAGGTGAGGTTATCGTTCGCAAAACCGTAGTATTGCACGTCTCCGTCCTTACGTGTTAATTTGACGGCCAAATTGTACACTTCATCCCAGGTGATGCCGTCCTTCGGATACGGTTCAGCGAATTTGTCGAACAAGTCTTTGTTGTAATACAAGCCGGATGTCCCTATGAAAGCGGGCAGACCGTAGATCCCTCCGTTCGCCATCTGACGCTGCAATTCAATGACGGTAGGCCCGATTTTGCTCAAGTCGACCTTGTCTCGTTTGATCAAATCGGTAATGTCGTTTTGCAAGTTCAGATCGCGCAACGAAATATGGAAATGGCTGTATGCCCCAAACGCAATATCGAGCGGGCCTTTGGTTGCGATATAATCGGTTATGACCGACTCGGCAGGAAAGTGTACTTTGAATTTAATATTAGGAAATTTCGGATATAAATATTTGCCGTACGTGTTATCGAACCAATCTTGGTTTTGACCGCTTAAGCTGTACAAGTGCAGCTCAATGGGCTCCTCGGACTTCTGTGGCTGCGACTTTGGTGGCTGTGACTGTGGTTGTGTTCCGGTACTTGGACTACCCCCGCAAGCTGTAACCGCGATAGTCATGAAAGCTAGAAGCACGATCATCCATCCGTGTAGGTGTTTTTTTGCCATTAATAAATCCTCCTCATTGATCGTTTACGTTACAACCTTGAACAATAAGCAACCTTACGATGCAGAAGCTTACCCCTTTTGATCTACCCCCTTAATTATTAGATCAAGGAAATTATAGGACGATGTCGGAAAAAATGATTTATCCACCGGGCCGATTGATTTACCAATTTGGACGGGAGGTGCTATAATAAATCCTAAATCACAGGCCAAAGGAACGGGCGCGCTTGAAGGCAGGAGAAGCCATGGACTATCCAAGGTACCAGTTGAAAAGAGAGCTGTCTATCGATAAATCATCAGCTATCGGTACGTACAGCTGCGGAAAGGGTATTACGATCTGGGAGAGCGGCATGATTTCTGGGAATTCGTTTACGTCGATCAGGGGCGGTTCGAGGTGTTCACGGAAATCGGACAATACAAGCTGACCGCAAATTCAGCTTGGAGGACCGTGAACGACATCTGCTGACCAGCTTGGTGCAAGTCGGTAAGGAAGCCTTCAATCCGCCTGTCGATTCCATCCATATGGGGTATCCAATTCGTTGGGAAGGCGCCAAATTCGGAACCGAGCAGTTGATCATCAACTATATAGAAATTTTCTTGCTCGAACTGATCCGCAAAGGCGAAACAAGGGACGACATTAGACCGACATCCGTGATCCAGGAAAATAAACAATCCAGTGAGGCGATGAAGCTAGTCCCGCTTCAAGCAAATTATCGATGGATGTGATCTGTAGCGATCTCGCAATCGGCCGGACGCAGTTGAAAATGATGTTCAAGGCCCAAGCCGGCTGCGGCATTATGGAGTACTGGAAAAGGTTGAAGATCGAGAAGGCGAAGCATCTGATTACGAACGAACAGCTCAATTTCACGGAAATTGCGGAATATCTCGGCTACAGCAATGTGCACAGCTTCTCCAGACATTTCAAGAAGATGACGGGCATGACGCCATCGGAATATGCCCGTGCGATCGTCGCCCGCATCCCGAGGAAGAAGCCTATTGCGCCGAAATTCGGGTAACGAACGTTGTTATGGAACCGCTTTCCTTGGCGTCGACAGTGACAACACAGCAATCAAACGGCAACCGACAATCCGGCATTCGGAACTCGCGCTTGAAGACAGGAGAAGCCATGGAATTTCCAAGATACCAGTTGCAAAGAGAGCTGTCTATCGATAAAATTATCAGCTTTATGTACAAAAAGCTGTGGAAAGGATATTACAGCGTGGGAGAGCGGCATGATTTCTGGGAATTCCTTTACCTCGACCAGGGGCGGGTCGAGGTGATCACGGATATCGGACAATACGAACTGAATCAAGGGGATATTATTTTTTACAAACCCAATTTGTTTCATGTAGTGAAAACCCACAGCAACGAAACTCCTGTTCTGGTCATCTTGACGTTCGAATGCACGGCGGATTGCATGAGTTTTTTTAACGACCGCAAATTCAGCCTGGAGGACCGGGAACGCCATCTGCTGACCAGCTTGGTACAACTCGGTAAGGATGCGTTCAATCCGCCTGTCGATTCCATAAATATGGTGTTTCCGAATCGTTTGGAAGGCGCCAAATTTGGAACCGAGCAGTTGATCATCAACTATTTGGAAATTTTCTTGCTCGAACTGATCCGCAAGGGCGGAACAAGGGACGACATTAAGCCGACAACTGTGATCCAGGAAAACAAACAAGCCAACGAAGCGATGAAGGTGGTCGAATATTTGCATCGTCTTCCCGCTTCAAACGAATTATCGATGGATGTGTTATGTAGTGACCTCGCAATCGGTCGGACGCAGTTGAAGATAATATTCAAGGCCCAGATCGGCTCCGGCATTATGGAGTACTGGAAAAGGTTGAAGATCGAGAGGGCGAAACATCTGATTACGGACGAACAGCTTAATTTCACGGAAATCGCCGAATATCTCGGCTATGGCAGTGTGCACAGCTTCTCCAGACATTTCAAGAGGATCACAGGCGTGACGCCAACGGAATATGCCCGTTCGATCGTCGCCCGCATTCCGAGGAAGAAGCCTGTTGCGCCGATTCGTTAACCAACAAAGCGGGAATCTGTTAATGGCCAATAAGACTGCGGTTTAGTACGATCCATAGTAAGGAGGAAGGAACCTTGCCCTAACGGGCCGGTTCCTTCCTCTTTCATTCATGCTCAGTTGCTGGCGCTCCAGAGCTGCTGCAGGGCTAGGGCGTCGGCTTGCAGCGCGAGCCTGGCAGCAGCGGAGATTCCGCTCTGCTGCTCATTAACATCTTGCAGGAACTTATCCAGGAAATGAAGCGCCTCGTTCTTTCTCCCGCTGCTCCAATGATGCTCCGCTTGCCTCATCGAATTGGTGAGCTTGACTTCAAGGGAATACTGGAGTTCACCGGATTGTACATAGCCGGCGATCAATGAGAGCACGGATGCCGGACTTGTCGTCACGTGTACGGTGTACGAGGCCTCCGAACGGTTGCCCGCTTGATCCCGGACCGTCACCTTCAGGATATGATCGCCTGGCTGCCCAGTCCAACGGATTGCCGTTCCCTCCGTATAGGCCGCGCCATCCACCAGTACGGTCCACTGCGCGACCCCGGACATCCCATCGTTCGCTTGCAGCGTCAACAATATGGACTGGTTGTCTTCAACACTCATACCGGATACTACCGGTGTCCCGTTCATGAATAGGGTAACCGCAGGTGCTGTCCGATCGATGAACACATCAGCAGTCTGAGCCGTTTCGACATTTCCCGCTGCGTCAGTCGAGCGGAACTGCAGCCGATACTTGCCTTCGTCAAGGGCGATCGGCCCGGTATAAGGGACGAAACCGTGGCCTTGCTGCCCGTAGGTGCTCGCAGTCACGGTTAAGGCATATTCCGTCGAGTCAACCCCGGAGTGGACGTCATAAGTGCTCATTGTTACCAATGAGGCCGAGGTGTACCATCCGCCCTCTCCAGCTGTTCCGTTCACCTGCGGCAGCGTAACGGGAGGCAATCGGTCGATTTTGACCGTTACCGCTTGCACCGGTTCTACATTCCCGGCCAAGTCGGTTGAACGATACTGCAGCACGTGTACCCCGCTGTCGCGCAGTACGATCGGCACTGTGTAGCCAGTCCAGCTAGCTCCTCCGTTGAGGCTGTAAACGGTCGAGCTTACGTTATTCGGGTTGCCATATACTTGAAGCGTAACCGTAGCATCGCTTGTGTACCATCCCTGCCGCTGCTGGCCGGCAACGCTCGCTGCCGTTTGGAGCGGGTATGTCAACTCAGCACGGCCTGCGGACGACGTAATTGTCCATTCTCCGCTCGGCATCCGCTTGGCAGCCGCATAAGGCACGAGCTTCCACGCATCTCCTCCAGCAAACGGGAAACCTTCGTTGGCGGTATATGTGATAAACCGGGTATTCCCCTGTTCCACGCGTACATCCAGCACCGGGTATGCCGTCCAATCCGTTCCCTTCTTGACGAGTACATGGCTCCCGATCCATTTGTCCGCATCCGCCACGATTCCGGCTGCCGCGAATCCATCCTGCAGTCTCTGCGCGATTGAGCCTTCCTTCTGCTGGCCTTCTTCGATCATAATGCCTTCGCCATCCTGCTCGATCCGTCCTTCTCCAGCGAGAAAGGCGTATTGCAGGCCGTCTTGTCCATTGCCATTAGCATATGACAATACCCCGAGCCGGCCGCTGAACGTGGTCGACACGCCATCGGAACCTCCGATAAATGACTGCGGCGTATTCATGTTTCCTTGCGAACTGAACACGTAATCGTGCCATCCGTTGCCGCTGATCCACAGCCCGACCGGTGCAAGTACATCAGGAGCGTATACGGAGTTCGCCACGGTCAGCGGAACTACCTCTTGAACCCCCGCGGTTCCCGTATACGATTCGAAGACGGAAGCAAACGTGCTCCCTCCTGGCGAGTTGTCTCGATGGCGGACAAGATAAGGCAGTTCCGCGCCTGCATCGTCTTTGCCGCGTTGTCCCCAGCCGCTGCCGATATAGACCGACTCCGTCACGGACAGCGGAACCTGCCACGATTGCGTCCAACCAGCGCCTCCAGCGTTTTTCCAACCTGCCGTCCATACGTGATTGGTTTCAGTCGTGCGCACATTTTTCATCCCATACGCGCTCACTGACGATCCTCCGCCCGGCGTAAGCTGAATCTGATTCGTGGTCAAATCGGTCGCAGCCGCATGCAGCATGTAGTCATGCGAATTGCCGCCACGGACGCGGAAAAAGTCGACGAGATACTCTGGTTTGCGATCGGTTTTCTGCATCTGCAATAATGTCCGCGCATACACATCCGCTTCCGAGTAGGCATGCGAGCTCGCTTCCGTCGCATGAACCGGACCGGGGGCTTCGTAAAAGTCGATGCTGCCTCCCCTGCCAGTATCTTTCTGATCCTTCTTGTTAACGACTACCAGATTGTGAGCTGCCGAACGGGCTGTCATGTACTTTTGCGGATTATCCCACAAGTAACCGAAATCGGAAAGCGATTCCCCGCCATTCGCCCAGTAGCTGAGATCGAGGCTGTCCAAGTGCCTATGAGTGCCCCAATCGCTCGCGTTCAGGATCGCAGCGCTATCCATATTAGTGAGCCCGCCGCGCATATAAGCAAGCTTCCACTCGGGAAACACGACGTCTGGCAGTCGTAACGGTTCCGCCTGCTCCAAGTTCTCCGGTCTGTACAGCAGACTCTCCACGCCGTACAAGTTAAAACCTCCGTAACGAAGCAGGCTGGACAAGATGGGCAGTCCCGTTCGTTTCGCACCGATCCCAAGCGAATATCCCGCAAGGGTACTGGTCGTATAAGAATCTCCGATTGCTGGATATTTCATCGACGGCAGCAACGCCTCGCCGAGTGTCTTATACACCATCCTGTAATCGGACCGGTTGTAGACGGTGAAGCCGTCAGTCCGCTGTTCGCCGGCTGGTGGCGTATACCCCGGCGGATCGGAATACCCTTCCAGAATTTCGCCGAGCCGCCACAAATATTCAAGCACTTGAAGCCCGTAGGCAGCTGATTCGGTCGGCGAGCCGTCGGCTTTGTACCATTCGCTCATGAGCTGGTTGAATCCTTGCAGACCGAACCGCACCAGCTTCGGCTCGGAAACAGCGAGACCGATCGCAGCGGCGGCGGTACGGTTGGAGATTGATTTGTTATTGATCGACGTATCGGCCAAGAACAGCGCTGCAGACTCCAGCAGAAGATCCCGTTCTATGACGAGTCGGTCATTGTCGCTCAACAAGGCCTGCTCATCCACCCGAGCACTATTGAGCAAATCATAAGCATTGACGAGTGGAAGAATGAAGGAACCCTCCATCCCGTTTGCATCACCGCGACCTGCCATCCAATATCCGGTGTGAAGCACGTGGTTCGCCACGTTCGGCGGAGCCGTGAGCTCCGGCCTTGGCAGCGTCTTAATCGAGAACGCCGCCGTCTTGGGGTCCATGTCTGCATATTCGCCATAGCCGGAATGCAACAGCCAATGCGGATACACTTCGGCGAATCGCATCAGTATTTTTTTCCCTTGCTGGGCATAGGCTGGATCGCCTGTCAGCTTATACAGGATCGAGATTTTGCTTACTGTATTCGACATATATACTACTTTTTTGGCACGGATGTACGAGGTAAAGCTCGGACTCAACTTGAAGCCGCTAAAATCGTACGACATCCGGTTGTAATACGTAATCCGCTGCTCTACTCCGCCCCAGTTGGCGATCATGACCCCTTCCTCCGGATATTGGTCGTTCGGGAACGCGACATTGCCGCAGTACATGATGTCCGGCTCGTTCGGGCTCCACTTCCAATCCCCATGAGGAAAACCGCGCGTCGGATCGTTCGGACACGGGGTGAACAGATCAGCATTCGGGGTTGTCGCCGGAATCATGTTATCGATCTGAGCCTCGTTATAACTCATCACAAGCGAGACTTCGTTCTTCAAAGCGTTGATCTTCTGCTCCGAGAACGTTCGGAACTCCGCAGAAGATTGCACTTTATTGTAATAGGCGTTCCAATCTGCCTCCTTATACAGCACCTTTGGCGGGGATACGCTGCCCCGTTCCGCAGGAGCAACCCAGTTGGGATACAGATCCTTGAGATCGACAGGTGGACGCGGCTCCACAGAAGGCGACATCAGCACTTGCCAACGGTTGAAGTCTACTCCGTTCTCGAATGCCTCCTCCAGCTTCAATACATCGTCCGCATACACGGCGATATTGTCCATATATACGGTTCCACGCGCACCTACATCCGTATAGTCGTTGGCTAGGAACGGCTTGGTATACACCGTTGTACTGCCGAATCCTTTGCCGACGATTAAATAAGGAGGCGGTCCAGATGCTGGAGCCGGCGCCGTTCTCTGCAGGGTCAGGACCGTTCCCTTGACACCTCCCCACAATTGGACAGTGCCGTTCTCCCATACGATACGAACCCGATATGTGCTACCAATAGGCGCGCTTCCTGTATATCCCCCGGGATTCAAGTTGAACTTGGCATTGCCGGATATACCAATCGATACAAACTTGGCTGTATCCCAATACAAGATTAGCGCCGGGGCCCAGGAGCTTCCTGGGTTGGCTACGGGTTGGATGTCTGCTTCGGCGACGACTTTACCGGGTGTACCTTGCCAATTCAAGGGAGTCACAAGCACATCGTGCGCGTTGACAGGGCCTTCGAACAAAAGCTTTCCATCTAACAAATGACTGTACGGATCCGTCATGGCTGCACCCACTTTTTGAGAATTGACCAGACTCCAACTAGTTAAGACGGAACAAAACAATACAAAACATAGTACGGAGTTAATCACGCTTCGAATTATTCGTCTATGCTTGAACAATTGCGAAAACCTCCTCATTTCGTCTTTACCTACTTCTTTGCCTGCTTGGCTTCATCAATCTTTTTGTTCGTGGCATCTGCTGCTTCGCGTAAAGCGGTGTTGAGATCTACACCTTTGGTAACGATATTCGTGATCGCGGTGTTCAGCTGTTGGGCAGCGGCGACTTGATAAGGAGTAATGTTGGACATTTTAGCATGCTTAGGAAACAAGGCGGCTACGTTTTGTCCGGTGTATTTCGGGAGATCTTTACCGTAGCTCATCTGCAATTTCGTATCATTAAGTGCCGTTGCCAACCCTCTGGCGTTAAGAGAAGCCTGGAATTCCTCGGAAATAATGAACTTCATGACCTCGAAGGAGGCGTCGCGATGTTTGCTGATCGAGCTCATATACCAGTAATTCGGGAATACTTGCGGGCCTACGTTCCGAATATCCGAGAAGTCGGGAATCTTCACAACACCCCAGTTTTTGATACTTTCGCCTGGCGTGAATCCGCAGCAGCCGGTGTAGTTTGTGGCCATGGCCACAGTTCCCTTGGTGTTGAAATTAGTTACGGTAGCTTGAGTGACGTCGACACCCGGAATCGTCATAAACTTCGTAAGCGTTTGCACGATCTTTTTCCATGAATCCGTTTCGAAGCTGGCCTTGGATGTTTTTGGATCGACCAGATCCAACGAATATTGGTTGACCTGCAAATAGGTGAGGTTATCGTTCGCAAAACCGTAGTATTGCACGTCTCCGTCCTTACGCGTCAATTTGACGGCCAGATTGTACACTTCATCCCAGGTGATGCCGTCTTTCGGGTACGGTTCAGCGAATTTGTCGAACAAGTCTTTGTTGTAATACAAGCCGGATGTGCCTACGAAAGCAGGCAGACCGTAGATCCCTCCGTTAGCCATCTGACGCTGCAATTCAACGACGGTAGGCTCGATTTTGCTCAAGTCGAACTTGTCTCGTTTGATCAAATCGGTAATGTCGTTTTGCAAATTCAGATCGAGCAACGAAGTATGGAAATTGGTGTATGCCCCGAACGCAATATCGAGCGGGCCTTTGGTTGCGATATAATCGGTTATGACCGACTCGGCGGGAAAGTGTACTTTGAATTTAATATTGGGGAATTTCGGATACAAATATTTGCCGTACGTGTTATCGAACCAATCTTGGTTTTGACCGCTTAAGCTGTACAAGTGCAGCTCGATGGGCTCATCGGACTTTTGCTTCTGTGATTGTGATTGCGACTGCGGCTTCGTTTCTGTTCCCTGGCTCCCGCTGCAAGCCGTTGCTGCTACCGTGATGAAAGCAAGCAGGACGACCATCCATCCGTATAAGTACTTTTTGGCCATATCGATTCCTCCTGGAATATACTCCCTATTATTTGCGCTCCTAATTTACTGCTTTGAACGAGAATTTCTTGCCGAAAGCTTTACTGATCTGCTCGGCATAAGATTCAAACAGTTCTTTGCCTTTATACTTGGACATCAAGGACTCTCGGTATATAGGCCAATTCGATGCATCTTTTTCATCAAACAATATCTTGAAATACAGACTCCTCATCTCAGCCCGAAAAGCTGCGATATCCGTCCCTGTAGGCGGAGCCAGATTCGTACCTACCGAAGGGATGTACTTGTACGACTGCAACACTTTCAGAATGCTCTTGTCACGATCCGTCTCATTAGGATTGATCCTCTCCAACCCATACTGGCTTGGAGCGTCCGGCGTGAAGAAACCGTATACATCCAGAAAGCTTTTTTGATCCGTAATCTCTTTTTTGAATGCGTCCGGATTGATCTTCAGCTTATTCCCTTCTTTGGTGTAATGAACGCCTGCCTGACCATAGTGAGTCAAGAGGAAACCCTCTTCCGAAGCGAGCCAGTCCATAATCTGGATGCTTCGCTCCACCTTGGCTTCAGGTGTCTTCACACTGAATAGGAAGGGATTTCCTGGTAATGCTTGTGAAGACACGCCGACATTAGCCCAGGGATGGAAGGGCTGCCAGTCCACCTTATCGTTCTTCGTAATTTCTTTTGTTTTCAGCTGTATACTGTTCGGATCCTTATCGAAGGCGGCGGCGGCAGCGTACATAAACACGATACCTGCTTTGCCTTGCACCGCTTTATTGACTTGTTCCGGGCTTTTTTGCAAAAACCAATCGGGGTCTACAATGCCCGCCTTCAAAGTCGCCCGGAGATCGTCAAACACCCCTTGCATGCGAATGTCGCTGTTGGAATCGACGAACATGTCTCCTTCAAGCATAAAATTCGAAAGCAGTCCGTTTTTATAAAACTCCGGGAAGTCATTAGGTATCGCGGTTCCTCCACCAGCTGTTGTAAACCCATAAGTATCATTTTTGCCATTGCCATCCGGATCATTAAATGTAAAGGCTTTCATAACTTCAATCATTTCATCATACGTTTGCGGAATTTTCATTCCAAGCTTATCCAACCAGTCTTTGYGGATATAGTAGGAGTAATAGCTGGTCTTGCTGTAGGGCAAAGGCGCACGCTTAAATACATCTTGAACTTGAAAGCGCTTTAATTCCTGATCTGTAATGTATTTGAAGTAATTAGGCATCTTCTGCGGCGTGACCCAGTTCGTAAGATCCCTGGCCAARCCATCCATAATATATTTATTGGAAGCCGGTCCTTCCACCATGAACATATCCGGAATATCCCCGTTGCCAAGCTTAAGGGTCAGCTTGTTCGTATGGTCTGCTCCTGAGCCCAGATGCTCAATCTTCAAATCGACATTGAACTTCTGGTCAATCGCTCTCTTGACAAAATCTTTATCCGCCGACGGGAGCGAAGATTTGCTTGGAGCGATAATATACCAGTTCAAGGTCAGCTTCTCTTTCGTATGATTATCCGTGCTTGCTGTTGGCGAAAGCTGATCAGGCTCCGTTGTATTCATAATGGAGCACGCGCTAAGAAGAACTAGTGTGGCAAGCCAAATCACTCCAAAATGAAATAGTCTCAATCGGCAATTTCCCTCCATTTTGAATATAGATTTTGTTGATCTATGCATCATCGGGCCTCGACAGTTCAAATTATACGGATCGTCCCCTATACCTAATAGATGAATCATTTGACATTCGGTTGGTGATTTTTTGACTTCTTCACAATTTACCGGCCTCGCCTGGAGTCTTCCCCCAGTGCTTCCGAAACACCTTGGAGAAATAACTGACGTCTCGGTACCCGAGCAACCTGGAAGTATCATACACTTTCATCCCCTCTTGCAGCTTAGTCATCGCTACTTTCATCTTCTGTTCCACAATGTACGAAATAAACGATTGTCCCATATGCTGCTTGAATAAGCGGCTCAAGTAAGACTCGTTCAAATAAAGTTTCTGCGCGACGGAGTACAGACCAATATCCTCGTAAATTCCTTCTTCTACCTGCTGCAGCATGGCTTCTACCAGCTTGTGACTATGGGAGCTTTTCCTCTCGATTGCGTAGGAAACAATACTCTTCACAGAGCTGTACAGCCATTGAAGGATATGTTCCTTGGTCAGAAACGACTGCAAATTCTGGAAATACACATAATTGTCACCGACTACTTGTTGCACCGACCAGCCCTGGGATTGAATCATGCGCACGAACAAGCTGCTGAAGTAGAGTACATTCTCATGAACCTCCTCCACCGTTTGAGCTTTTTCCATCCCAGCCTGCAGCAGTTCCTGTATGACCAATATCGCTTTCTCCTGATTTCCTGTTTCCAAAGCATTCACCAAAACATTTTCCAAATGGGTCTCTACTGGAATGGCCAAAGATCTTCGGTCCTCTTCTCGAAACGGAATGGCAATATTAGGCCCATATACGACTCTGGTTTGTAAGGCCCTGCCAGCCTGCCGATACGATTCGACCACCCTTGAAGGTTCGTCTACACAGCTTCCGATTCCAGCACTGGCGGTAACTTGGAGCAGTTGTTTAATGGTAGACAGTAGCCGAGAGACATGCACATGAACCTCAGCCCCAAAATCTAGTTCCGTTCTGTCCGCAGGACAAAGAAACAAAATGAGGGTGGATTCGTTCTGGTGGGAAAAAACATGGCATGGCGTGTTACTCAAGTAGTCTTTGGCAATGCTTTTCACTGAAAATTGCAGCAAGGAGTTGTCTTCTCCTGAGAATCTGGCTTCACTGTCTGTCAACGGGTCGATATCGACTATGGCAACTGCAAATAATTGCTCATCCGGAATTTCGATTGCGAGCTCCTTGCTTTTCCGATAAACTTCCCCACCCTCATAATTACCGAATACCCAGTTCTGCCAAAAAGCCTCCTGCAGCCTCGGCAAATCATCCGCCCAATTCTGCTTCATAATCTCCATATTGTAGGAGACATCGAGTTCTTCTTTCAACTCTCGCCCCGCCTCCAGCACAGCGTTCAATATATCGATCTCCTCGATAGGCTTCAGAAGGTAGCGGTGAACATTCAGTTCTATTGCGGTTTGAGCATATTTGAATTCGTCATGTCCGCTGAGCAGGATCACCTTCATACCCGGGGAGGTCATCATGATCTGTCTGGCAAATGTCAATCCGTCCATCTCCGGCATCTCAATATCCAATAACACGATATCAGGCTTAACATGACCAGCCATCGCTAAGGCATCCACACCGTTCTCAGCCGTTCCCACAACCTCAATCCCATGATCTTCCCACGGAATGTTATAGGCGAGGTTATTCAGCAGCACAATTTCATCCTCTACAATCATCAGGTTCACAGCTTTTCTCCCCCTATCAGTTGGTAACAGCGCTCGAGCGGAATATACAACGTGACTGCCGTTCCTTCCTTTTCCTCACTATCTATCTCCATACCCGCATGTTCCCCATAGTACAAAATCAGCCTTGCCTTCACGTTCCATAACCCATATAGATCCTCTCGTCTTTGACCGGACTGTAGCAATTGTTTGATCCCCACAGCAGAAACCATACCCAACTGCTCTCGGATATAGGCTAGGCGAGCAGGCCCGATCCCCTTCCCATTATCCTGTACTTGCAGCTTCAGATTGCCTTCCTCCGCCGTACAGCTCACCTGCAGCTCACCCCCAGACGTCTTCTTCTCTAATCCGTGTATGATGGCATTCTCCACTAGAGGCTGCAGCAGCAGCTTAAGTAGAGGCAGTGGCTTGCAGGAATCGTCGGCATCCAATTGTACAGTGAATCTATCGGTGAATCGCAGCTGCTGTACGCGCAAGTAAAAGTAAAGATGCTCTAGCGTTTCCTGAACGCTGACGTAATCTTTGCCCTTTCCGAGACTTAATCTGTAATATTTGGAGAGATTGAATATCATTTCGCTGAGGTCGTCTGCTTCGTAATTTTTGGCTCTAACGTATACAGAATCCAGCGTATTGTACAGAAAATGAGGGTTGATCTGCGACTGCAGAAATTTCAATTCGGTCTTCGCCATCATGAGTTGTTGTTCGTAAATATTCTCGATTAGATGTTCATGTTCTTCCGCCATCTGATTGAAGGATTCCGTCACATAACCGAATTCGTCTTCACGCTTGTTAGATAGCCTTGTATGTAATTGGCCTTGCCGGAATCGTTTCATTCCCGATGTCAAAGCGCCGAGCGGAGAAGAGATCCCTCGGTATACCCCCCATGAAATCAATATAGCCAGCACCAGGCTTACCCCGATAATGAAATAAGTATTTTTCTTTTGTTGTACCATTTCGGAGTAAATGTTTTGTTCGTTCTGAAGCAGAACGAGGGACCACCCGGAGGATGGCGATTGCACACGAGTAACCCTCAAACGATCGTCTGCGTCTTGATCCCGTTGGAGGACTGCTCCATCCTTGGAGCTGCCACCGACCAATCGGCCATCTGCGGTATACAAATAGACTTGCTCTTCATCGGATTGAAGCAAATTTTTGGCGAAGGTTAATAGCTTCTGTTTGTTAATCGTGATCATGAGCAGATTCAATTGTGCTTCTTGATTAAGGGAGTCCATAAGTCTCATTAACGTGATACTATTCGTGTTAAATATGGGATCTATTTCTTGATAGACCGAATATCGATTCTGGTCAGAAATTAGCAAAATACTGCTTCCTTGGGCACCCAGAGTCTCTCGGTACCAGGACTGCTCCCTATAATCTTCCGTGCGTTTCCCGCCGGATTGAGAAGATAACATAAGCTCGTTAGCCGTTTGAAATATCGAAATCTGAGACATGTTCCGGTTAGTCGCCTGGATGTTCGAGAGATGGAGCAGCACTTTCTGGAAATCACTTATCGTTGGAAAAGACATCAGGTTGTCTTGATGGTTGAGCAGCTCCTTCAAGTTACGGTCCGATGCTATTTGCTTGGATAGCTCCTCCATATTCTGCATCGTCAGATCGATATATTCCAGCGCCGACATAAGCGCGGTACGAGTTCGCTCGTCTACCTGCTTCCCCAGAATGTGCTGGGATTGAAAATTAGTGTACAAGCCAATTGCCATAAGCGGAACGAGACTTAGCAGGAAATAGCTCGTCAAGCGAATCTGAATGGACTGTATGAATTTTTTCCTTATCCATCGAAATAACGCCTTCATCGCACACCGGCCCTTTGTCATTGTTAACCCTACGATCTGTCTATAGTAAACAAGTTCCATGCGGCAACTATAAGTTCCTTCATCTATTCCCCAGAGCCTTATCAACACAGCAAGAAAACCCGGTCAGTGGCCAGGTCCTTGGTCGTTGCGTTCAGTTTGCGCGCGGGGCGGGCAGGCAAATGGGTTCCAACCGCTGTTGGAATCTTGTGCTCTTGAATGGAATTGGTTATTACGGACCGGAGATCCGTTATTTCCATCCTGAAGTGCCTATTTGGAATTATTACGGACACAGATGCCGTTATTCGCGTGATCTTAAGCCAAATTCAGCGGAGCCAGGGCTAATTACGGATCGTGTGTCCATAGGAGGGTGAAATACGGAGCTTTCGTAGCGAATAGCGGATCCTATGTCCGCTTCATTCTACTACGCTCAAAAAGGCAGCTCCAGAAAGTTGCATCCTCATGCTTCTTCTGGAACTGCCTCTATAGGGTCGCTAACCTTACTTAGAACGCAATGCGCTCCTCGAGGAACGCCTTCAGCTCGCTAATCGGCATCCGGGTCTGCTCCATCGTGTCGCGGTCGCGCACCGTCACTTGACCGTCCGTCTCCGACTCGAAGTCGTATGTGATACAGAATGGCGTACCGATCTCGTCATGGCGACGGTACCGCTTGCCGATCGAGCCGGACTCGTCGTAGTCGACCATGAAGTGCTTCGCCAAGTCGGTGAATACGGCTTGCGCGCCATCAGACAGCTTCTTCGACAGCGGGAAGATCGCCGCCTTGTATGGCGCAAGCGCCGGGTGAAAGCGTAGCACGACACGGCTGTCGTCGCCTTCGAGCTTCTGCTCTTCGTAGGCATCGATCAGGAACGCCAGCGTGACGCGGTCCGCGCCGAGCGAAGGCTCGATGCAGTAAGGCACGTAACGCTCGTTATTGTCTTGATCGATGTAGTTGAAGTCTTCACCGGAATGCTCCATGTGCTGCTTCAAGTCAAAATCCGTACGATCTGCAATACCCCACAGCTCGCCCCAGCCGAACGGGAACTTGTACTCGATGTCGGTCGTGGCGTTACTGTAGTGGGACAACTCATCGTCGGAATGGTCACGCAGACGAACGCTGTCCGCCTTTACGCCCAGCGTCAGCAGCCATTGGTGGCAGAAGCTGCGCCAGTATTCGAACCATTTCATATCCTCGCCTGGCTTGCAGAAGAACTCAAGCTCCATCTGCTCGAACTCGCGCGTACGGAACGTGAAGTTCCCTGGTGTAATCTCGTTGCGGAAGCTCTTACCGATCTGACCGATCCCGAACGGTAGCTTCTTGCGCATCGTGCGCTGCGCGTTCTTGAAGTTCACGAAGATCCCTTGCGCCGTCTCCGGACGCAGATAGATCTGGTTCGTGCTGGACTCCGTCACGCCTTGGAACGTCTTGAACATCAAGTTGAACTGGCGAATATCCGTGAAGTCCTTGCTGCCGCAATCCGGGCAGACGATGTTGTGCTCGCGGATCAGGTCCATCATTTGGTCGAACGACAACCCGTCAACAACCATCTCGATACCTTTGGCGTCCAGCGCGTTCTCGATAATTTTGTCCGCACGGTGACGGGCTTTGCACTGCTTGCAGTCGATCATCGGATCGTTGAAATTGCCTACATGGCCAGATGCAACCCATGCCTGCGGATTCATCAGAATCGCTGCATCCAAACCTACGTTATACGGGGACTCCTGGATGAACTTCTTCCACCAAGCTTTCTTCACGTTGTTCTTAAGCTCGACGCCAAGCGGACCGTAATCCCACGTATTGGCTAGTCCGCCATACACCTCAGAACCTGGAAATACGAAGCCTCTATGCTTCGCCAATGCAACTACTTGCTCCATCGTAACACTCATCTTCTCGCCATCTCCTCGACTTCTTCGTATTGGGCATCGCAACATAACGCCGACTGGCTTGTCGAGAGAGAATTCAGAAGGCACTATTGGCCATAAGAAAAAGCCCTCATCTCTAAGCATGATCGACATGCCTAGGGACGGGAGCTTCTCACCCGCGGTTCCACCCTAGTTGATGCATCGCGCTGTCCGCTCCTGCTGTGCTCACTCTCAAGCTTACGGATTCACGAATCCATAAGGCCGACAGTCCATCGCAACTTGACGCGAAAGTCGATCCATCCCCTTTTTCACCAAAACAGCTCCGGATTGCCTTTTTCCCCGAACCCTCACCCCAGGCTTTCACCGCCCCCGGATCGCTAATTGCAAGGTAATTTCAGGTACTATCCATCCTTCACAGCCGTACATCATTCAGTTGGACATTATTGTACCGAATTTCCAGTCAAAATGCAATGTTCATGCGCCCTGGTATCCGACCATTATAGATTGGCTGAGGTATGGCTATTAGAAATTACGTCTGCCTTGTAACAAAATCACGATACGTTCGTTTAACTAGTTGAAGGGGGCACGAGATGGAACGAGACTCGTTTACGAAACTGTTCCGCATGGTTCAACCCTCCCTTTACCGGTATCTCTATCGTATGTGTGGGTCTAAGGAATCGGCGGAGGAGCTGCTGCAAGAAACTTTTTATCGCGCCATGCTCTCGCTCCAGCTGGATGATACGAAGATGGCAAGGGCGTGGTTGTACAGGGTAGCCCGGAATTTGTTCATCGATTGGCTGCGTAAGCAGAAGGTTGAAGCGCGAATGATGCAGCATATCGAATATGAAGCGACCGGCATCAGCCCTTATCCAACCCCTGAGGAAGCGTTGCAAGCGCAGGAGAAGAGGCGGAACCTTTCGGAGGTCATGAACGCTCTTCCTGAACGATACCGGACGATATTATATTTGCGGGAAATCGAAGGTTTCTCCTATCAGGAGTTAGCGGGGACGTTGGATATTAGCATCGATCAAGTAAAAGTGAACCTGCATCGCAGCAGGCACAAGTTCAAGGAGCTCGCATCAGCTCAGAAAGGGGATCATGCGGAATGAATGAGGAATCTATGCACGATGAAGAGAAGCTGCTGCAGGATTGGGAGGCTGATAAAGAGCTGCCGGGATGGAATGAGAAGAAATTCAAACGGATGATTTGGCACACGCGGTTCGCCGTACTGCGTAGTGTCATCTTCTCGCTTGTAGCACTTGCCTTCCTCTATGCCATCTTCATGATGGTCATGAATATGATCTACGAATTTTCTGGAAAAAACGACAAGTTTGAGCGGTATGCGGAGACGTTGATTGAGACGCACGCCAGTGGAGCAATTCTGGACAAAACGAGCTCTTCTACCGCATTATCCCCACTCCTTACTCAGAAAACAACAATCAAGGTGTATCGGCAGGTAGGGGATTGGGAGGTCATTACCGGAGAAGTAACCGCACGGAAAAATGTGTTCGGATACGTCTCGTATACGCTCAATGAGAACGAACGGTATCTGCATACCAACAACGGGTATTCCTTCGTCGTGCCGCTTAATCTGCTGACAGGCGATCCGTCCCGCAGGCAGACGAGCACTTCGGTAGACCCGCTGTGGGAGCAAATCAAACGTATAGACGATGGGCACGTGGCCGAGCTGGCATTTTCCACTGCGACTGGAATGAACCCGGAACAGCTACGTCAACTATTATCCGGTTATGATGTGCGCATCAGCAGCATGCCGGTGTATAGCGGGGAGTTGAAGGACTTTAAGGATATTTCCTATTCATCCGCAGGTGGGATGAATTTCGTGCCGCATCTTACACTTCGACCGCCGGTCCATTATGAAGGGGGCAACAAAGGCTGGGTACAATCGATTACGAACAAATCGGAGTTGGAGAAATCAGCCGACCAACTGATCCCCGATGTGGAATGGTTAATCGACGAGGGTCGCTATGCGGAAGAGAAGATCGATGTGAAACGACTCGCTTATCTGAAGACGAACGGCATCCAAGTGTATGGAGCTGTAGTAACCGGCCCGATCCGGGAGCTTGAGAAGTTGCAGCAAGAGAAGGATTTCTTTCACTTCCAGCTCGGCCGGGTGGAGATATGGAATTGGTCGGAGTCTTGAGGTTAATGTAGATTTTCCCAGTGGGTCCACAGCTCGGGGGGGTTCAGCTCATACACTTCCAGCTCCCGGTACATGAATTGATGCATGATGAATTCCCGGCGAATCGTGGCAAAATCGTCATGATAGCCTTTGATCCAGGCGTTCAGTTCCTTCTCTGTGTATGTCCGGCCTTTCTCCAGCTGTGAGACCATATGCTCGAACACGATCAGCTTCTTCTTCAGCTGGGCCGGGATGTGCTTGAGCTTGCCTTCCGACGTAATAAAATTGCGAAGAACCGACTGCTTCAGCCGCTCGTCGCTCTCGCTCTTGTCCTTGCTGATATCTTCCACTTCGTCCCTCCCCTTCTTCCGCTTGTAGATCATATCTACTAATGCAGTTGCATTACTTCTAATGAAATATTCGTTCAGTGAAAAATAGATCGTATTCTTATCCCGCCGCTCCTGGATGAGGCTAACTTCCCTCAGCTTCGCGGCGTGATGCGTGATCGTGGCTGTCGAGACACAGAGCTTCTCGGCCAATACTTGCCCATGGAGCTCTCCGTCGGCCAGCAAGAGCAGCATCTTAATGCGCGTGGGGTCGGCTAACGCTTTGTGATAACTTACGATTTTATCCAACTGCATGTTTGTTTACCTCCTGGAACTGAGCTAGATGAGGCTTTTCGGAACAGTGTCCGCGCACAAAAAAACATCTAATCAGATGTAATTCTAATTAGATGTTAGTATAATTTATTGTTCATGTCAACTTGTTTTCTTCTCTACAGTTCCGCTAACCGTTCCATAATCCGGCGCTTTCGGTACAACATTTTCCCGGCTTCGGCCACATCCTGCACCGTACCTTTGTTGATGAACGCTCCGAATAGCATGCCGGCGATCGGCACCATCTGGAACAGCTTCTTCCAGCCGAAGTTGTCGCGGTACGCGGTCACTACCTCGCGCCACCCTTGCAATTGTGAGATGACTTGGGATTGGCCTCGTTCCCCGGCGAATTGTGCCAAGTCCTCCAACACGGCGCGCTTACCGACAATGTCGGATGAAGCGAACTGCAGACACTTCAAGATGAACACTCGCTCCTGTTTCTCATTCGGATCGTAGCCGTAACAGACGGAGATTTCCTGCAGCACTTTCAGCGCCATGCCGAGCAGCGCCGGTATATCTATGGCAAGCGTGAACAGCCCGCCGATTCCTGTCGTTGCGCCCTGAACGGCGGCCAGCTTGGAGCGCGACCCAGCCAGTTGGTCTGCCACCCGATCCATAACTTCAAGCGGCAATTGAGCAGCGCCCGCAATGGACAATGGGGACACTCCTTGATGCACTTCGCCTGTAGCGGGCAAGGGCGATGCCCCTTGTCGGCCCGCTGCTTCTACAGCCTCTACCGCCTCTACTGAAGCGGGAGATGCACCCTGCAGCACTACACCTGCTTCCACCGCATCTTGCTCCAGCTTGTCCAGAATGGAGCGCTGCGAGATCAAGTACCTTCCGCCCGACTGGACGTAGCTGCCCATCTCATTCAGCGCGATGCCCAACTTCTCTTGAACGATCTTCGGCGTTATTTTATCCAGCAACAGGAATGGGAGCCGACCGAGCTTTTCCCAGAACCAGAGGTCCTTCTGCCCACGCTCCCATTCCTGAATACGGCGTAACTCCACTTCCAGCTGTTCCTTCGTTTCCGTTCGATTCATAGCGCACACCCTCTCTGTTACCTTGTGTATGTTATACGTCATTCGAGAGGATTAGATCCACAGCTTATGAATCGCAGCGAGTTCCATTAATGTAATAGCTGTCTTCCCGATAGGTACGGAATGCGACTTCCACCTCGGCTATGCCCAAATTCCGTACGTGCTCGGTAAGAATCGCAGCTACCCGATTGCGGATGACATGTCCCCGCTCGAACCAGGCCACCTCAATGAAGGGGAACGTCTCAACCTGGCGGCCGTCGAACACGGACACAACAGGAAGGCACTCGAGCATGAAATTGTCTCTTCCACAGCCGCAGGCTACAGCCAGCTCGTCAACTAACGATTGGCTAATCGTGCACATTTGTTCGACGGAAAGTCCTCTTGCAACAATGTGTGGCATTTTTGTTCGTCTTCTCCTTTATGTTCTATATACCATCTAGGAGTCTGCCCGACGGACAGATATTCGTGAATATTTATTCATTGGGTTATGGAGGGATAGGGAATGGTACGTAAAGTTTACGGCCGCCTTTGAAATCAAATTGCTACCATGAAGATAAAATAAAAACAATTTGATTTCAACAGCGGTGGAGTGCCATCCCTATCCTGTAATACCCCAACAATGAATAAATATTCACCGCTCTACTTCCGTCGGACAGACTCTCCAACCCTTTACCCTCTGCCAAGCGCCCGACCCGCGAATACAGCTGTCACTTTCTCGTCCCGCACCGCGACCCGCCCGTTGACCAGCACGTGCGAGATACCTACAGGGCCGCTGCGCGACAGCTTGTAGGTCGCCGTATCCGTCACCCGGTCCTTGTCGAATATGACGACGTCCGCCGCATACCCAACCTTCAATTGTCCTCGGTCTACGAGTCCGAACCGATCTGCAGGCACCTTCGTCATCCGATTGATCATCGTCTCCAGGCGATAATTATACTCCCGGCAAAAGCGCAGCAGTCTGGGAAACGTCCCGAAGCCGCGGGGATGCGGATTTCGACCGACCGGAATGCTGTCCGAGCCGACCATGTAGTACGGTCTCGACAGCAGCTCCAGGCAGTCCTGATTGAACCGATCCCAACCTTCGTCAGATTCGAAGATCGAGTGGTGCGCATCGATAAAACCGACCTGCAAGTTCTCTTCCAGCAGCAGGTCGCAGAGCATATCCGGTACGGACTGCCCCCGTTCCTTGGCCACATCCAGGAATGTTCGGCCTATGTATTGCGGATTGTTCGGCAGATGCGTGAAATAGCCGCGCAGAGGCAAGGTGTTCTGCTCCATCCCTGCGATAAGCCGCTGTCGTTGTGATCGATCAGCAAGCCGCTCCAGCATTGCATCATAACCGCCCACCGCCCACCAGAGCGGCATCAGGATGACGACATAGCCGCTGCCGAACGGGTAGGGGTACAGCTCTAGCGATACGTCAACTCCCCGTTCATGCGCGGCATCAATGTCCTTCATAATCTTGTGTACTTGTCCCGCATCCGGAATGCTCGTGCGGTAATGGGAGAAGTGCAGCTTCACGCCAGAGCGCTCGGCAATCTCAATCGATTCCAGTACCGGGTCGACGTATTGCCCTTCACGAAATACGGTGCGAATATGCGTCACATAAACACTATCGTTCGCGGCCGCAATCTTGCATAATTCGACCATCTCATCCGTGTCTGAGAACGCACAAGGATAATAGCTAAGACCCGTGGAGAACGCTACGGCGCCTTCCTTCAAGCCTTGGTCCAGAATCGCTTGGGCTTGCGCCAGCTCCCGCCCGACCAACGGTACATCCCTCATCCCTACCGTCTCCAGCCTTAATGCGCCATGCGGTACTTGATAGGCCGTATTGATAGCGACCGTCTGATCGAACTTCATACGATATTCCCGTACGGACGACCAATCGAGCGGGATATCCGGACTGCCGTTCAGCCCCG
This sequence comes from Paenibacillus sp. P4_E11, assembly GCF_056401635.1. Taxonomy (NCBI): domain Bacteria; kingdom Bacillati; phylum Bacillota; class Bacilli; order Caryophanales; family Paenibacillaceae; genus Paenibacillus; species Paenibacillus sp. P4_E11. The sequence goes on from NZ_JBFUIX010000004.1 coordinate 29,212, forward strand.
ACAGAAACTTAACATACATGTCCAGGTTATCCCGGCCAAGCGGGGCATATGATAGCCCATCCTGCCCCAGAATCTCGGTCGTAATACCTTGACTGAGCCCAGCGGCGTGCTGACGGTCCCACAATAGCATCAAGTCGGAATGGGTGTGAGAATCGATAAATCCCGGGCATACGATGTTCCCGTTGGCGTCGATAATTTCCTTCGCCTCAACTTCCGCATTCTTATCTGTCAGATCTGTGGTCGTAATAGCCGTAATACGCCCATCCTTGATGTACAGGTTCCCTTTGAACCGCTCTTTCTCCGTCCCATCGATGATCCACCCGTTCTTGATTACAATATCCGCCTGCATGTCCGCACCTCGCCTCGCAAAAGTAATTTCGTTCTTTCTGCTTCCATTATTAGGCTGTTGAGCAGATCATGCAAGCACAATATTAAGGTTGGGAACCGTTCCAACTTTTATTCGTTTCGGTTGGTGATTGTGCATTCAAACACTCCTGCGTCTTCCCAGGATGAGGGAGATGACGAACAAGATTAGGAAGACAACGAACAATACTTTGGCGATGCCGACGGCCGCGGATGCAATTCCGAAAAATCCGAATATCCCCGCCACTAATGCGATAACCAAAAATACCATTGCCCAATATAACATATAGAACACCTCTCTTCTGTTGGATGTAATGCATGTGTGTCATATGTTTTATTACCCTCTAGGCAGGCCCTTGAAACAAAATCAACCCAACCGGGGCCCACCTTAACCGTCACTATCGTCGAGCAAATACAACTAATAACGAACACATACCCAAGTATGACGAAAGACCAACCGCACCATTGGACGGTTGGTCTTTCGCATATTCGACTTCAATATTTCACAAATCGATCATCATATTCTATGTCGTTGTGTTCAGTTCCGGATCGTCGAGATGAGATCCCTGCAACTGAAGCACATAATGTTCTTTCGTCATCGTACAGTCAGCCATGATGCTAATATGAATTTGGTTTCTGTTCGGCTTAATGAAGCAATCCTGTTTCAAATAGTAACCGTTTTCTTTGGCAAGTACATACATCCAGTGAAACCGTTCCGCTGCCTCTACCGCTTGTCGTTCCGTCTCGAAGCTATGAAGCAGATTGCCACGGCTCAGAGGATTATTAGTCGATTGTATGAAGACTTGGAACGAATGGTCTTCACTCTCGTGAACTAGCAAATCACAATCTATTAAACTGATCCGGTGCTTGACTACCATTGGAACTCACCGCCTCTATATGGGATAGAAGTCATTAACCCGATCCCGCAACTTTGAAACAGTTGATGCAAGGCATAAGATTCAGGCGATGCTACTGAGGGTCCGTCATAATATTCTTCAGCTTATCAATGGCCCGCTTCTGGATACGGGATACGCTCATTTGCGAGATGCCAAGCTGACTGGCAATGTTACGCTGGGATTGTCCATCCTGATACCCGAGCAGGAGGACGCGTTGTTCATCCGGCTTCAACTTCTCCATCGCCTCTTCCAAGTCCAATCGCTTCTCAAGCGCGCTGTACTCGTCTGCTTGAACAGCGATCAGATCGCCAATCGTCGCGCTATCCCCTCCATTCGACAATGGAGTATCGAGGGACGTATAGTGATAATACTCGCGTCCAACCAATATCTCGATCGTCTCTTCCTCGGACAGCTCCAGATGGGCGGCTATTTCCTCGATCTTCGGGGAACGCTCCAGCTCAGACGTAAGGTGGTCGATCGTCTGCTGGACGAGCAGCCCTTTCTCCTTGACACGACGCGGTACTTGGATGTACCAGGATTTGTCGCGCAAAAAATTTTTCATATGACCGATCAAGCTCTTCATCGCATAAGCTTCGAATGGAATACCGAGTGTATCGTCATAGTGCTTGAACAAACGCAGCATCGACATCCGGCCTACTTGGAACAAATCTTCGAATAAATCAGATCGGCTCCTCGATATCTTGCCGGCTGCCATGCGGACAATTGGTTCGAAGTGCAGAAGCAGCTCGGTAGCGACATCGTTACAATCGGTTTCCTGGTACAGCTTAATGGTGGAGTTCGTATCAATCTGCGGCTGTGAAGATGCATTGGAATTCATGTCATCTCCTCTTTTCTGCTGAAGTGCTTAGTCATCACGACCTCCGTACCGAGATCGGTATACACGTGGACATCGTCCATAAGAGCCTGCATCATGAAGATGCCAAGTCCACCAATCTTGGCTTCGCTGAGCAGTTGATCGTGCAAGGACGTTGTTCTAAGCGCCATGTGCTCGTAATCGAAGCTGCTGCCCTCATCTTTTATCCGAATCGTGATCCCCTGATCCTCCAGATCGAATCGCAGTTCCACATTCCCGGGACTCCCCCCTTCGTAGGCATGCAGGATGGCGTTATTGCACGCTTCGGCTACCGCCACCTTCATGTCTTCAATTTCCTCGAAGGAGAATCCGGCCTTGCTAGCAATGCCATATAAGGTTAGTCTGACGATGTCCAGAAAATGGGCTTTCGCAGGAATCGTTAAGCTTACACTTGAGTTATTCATCCGAAATTATCYTTTCTCTTCCTGTAAGTTCTGTGCAGGACTTGAAGCGAGATACCTTACGGATTGATTACCCGCGTGATCGCAAGTTGAAACGTTCTTCCCAAAAACAGACGACGGATCAACGGCTATTAGTTAACCGTGGACCCGTGGCGTACGTACTGGTCTATATTTGGTAAGCGTAACTTCAGTGCCATGTTCGGTCCGGACGGACACCTCGTCCATCAGAGCCTGCATGAGATAGATTCCGAGTCCTCCGACCTGCAGTTCCTTGATGGATTCGGCTTGAACCGGTGCAGCCTGCTCGAGGACATCCTCGTGATTGAAGCTGCCGCCATTGTCCTTCACTTTTATAATAAAACTTGTCTCATCCTGCTCGAAGCTAATCTCGACCATGCCCTCACCCGGCTCCGGATAAGCATGCAGCACAGCATTATTGCAAGCCTCCCCCACTGCAACCTTCATATCTTCAATCTCCTCGTAGGAGAAGCCTGCCTTCGTTGCCATGCCGTACAAACACAATCGGGCCACATCGATATATTCCGCAAGCGCAGGTATAACCAATCGAACGTTATTCATGCTCGTCCCTTACTTCCTCTCGATTAGAAATCCGGAAATCCCCGTAAGATCAAATAACTTCATAATAGCGGACGGGATATGCCTTACTTGGAAAGCTCCCTGAATCTCGTCCCTAATCTTGACAACGGAAATAACAATACCTATTCCCGTACTGTCGATATAGTTCAATTGCCCGAAGTCAAGAATGAGTGCTTTGTCCGACTGATTCACCACGGTCTCCAGCACCGAACGAAGCTCCGTCGCGGCGGATAAGTCCAGATCACCGCTGATGTGCACAATATTAGCCTCTTTGGTCTGTTCCTGATCTATGCGAAATTTCTGTAAGGTCATAGTCTTCACTCCCAGCCATTAGGTATTTATTCAAATACTAACAAGAACATTCAGGCAATACAAGCCATGTCGGCATAGCGCATGTTTCAAGAATGGGTCCTGTGAAAATAATCGATTGACGTTATATGCTGCTTGGTCTCATCGAGAAAAAGCTTGATTGCCGCCTCCCGGCGTTTGAACACCAGCCCGTCCTCCGCTACAAAATCCGGCTGTCCCAGCTGTCCTGTCATCGCCTCCAAGGTCATCGGAATTGGGTTCCCGTCGATGTGGATCGCGCCTGCTTCCGGCAACACCCTTACAAAATCCACGTAGCCTGCACTAAAACCGACCTGAATGCCCTCGTATTGATAGATTTCCAATTGTTCCGTGTAGGGGTCGCTCTCAATATTTTCTGGCGCACCCAGATGTTCCACTACTGCTTGCTGATCGTCGTATAGGGAAATGCCTTCGACCGTCTGAAGCGCATAGGGAGGCGATGTAGAAGAAAGAGACAGTGATGCTGCCGAAGCAACATCCACAGAAACGGGTATAGCTTCGTCTTGAGGCGTGATTCCTTCATAGGAATAGCTTCCCCATAATACAACTCCGCCCAGTGCCAGACTTAATAGACTCCTATTCATCTTCTCATCATCCTCCTGCAGTCGGTTAGATTGTCGTTCAACCCCGCTTGGCACGATGCTTCAATACTTGTTATTACACCGCTAACGACCCATTGAAACAGAAAACACGCATTAATTATTCATCATTCGAATAAAAAAACGCGTGTTTTGCTGCTTATCGTATCTCAAGCATTCATGATGTAGAAATCATGACTAGACACATATCGTCCTGCTGAACTGAAGCTTCCGTTGCTGGTTGGAGTCGTGACATCAATTCATCCAGACTTGCATCCGGATCCTGCTTCAGCTGCTCCATCAGCTTAGACGTGCCGTCCTCCTGATCGCGCCCGATCCATTCGAGCAGACCGTCGGTGAAGAGCACCACCTTTACTTGCTGCTCGTATCGGAGTGTATCCTTCTGTATGTCAATCTGGTCGAAAAATCCGATCGCGCAACAACCCTCCGAAAGCAAGGCAAGCTTGCCATCGATAAGAATCAGCCCAGCCGGATGGCCTGCATTCACGTACTCGATCGTCTTCTGCTCCGTGTCAAGCACCAGGTAGATTGCCGTAAAATAATAATTGATCAGGGCGTCCGACATTTGAAGCCGGTTCATATAACGGTTCAGCTCACGCATCACTTCCTCGGGATCGGAAATGCGCATAATCGTATCCTGCAGGGCTGAGTAGATGTACATGCAGATCAGTGAAGATGAGATACCGTGCCCCATCATATCCAGCAGGATAATGCCGTAGCGGTTCGGACCGATCCGATGCCAGGCATAAAAATCACCTGCAAGCTCGGAGGAGGGCTCGTACACCGCGCTGATCTTCACGTGCCTATCCTGGATCGGCTCACTCAGCACACTGCGCTGCACTTGCTTGGCCAGATCTAGCTCGTATTGGATACGCTTGTCCCGCTCCTTGTGCCAGTCCTTCTCCAGCTTCAATCGAAAAGCTGAGCGGATGCGGGCGAGCAGCTCCACTCGATTGATCGGCTTCATCACATAATCGCTCGCTCCAGCATCTAACGCTTCAGCCAACTTGTTGGAGTCTCCTAGTGCAGTTACGAAGATGATCGGGATGTCCCGGAGCCGCTCCTCCTGCTGGATTCGTCTACACGCCTCCAGCCCGTCGATCTCCGGCATCATCATATCCATGAGGATCAAGTTCACTGGCACCTCAGCCGTACTCGTGGATTCCATATCCAACAGCTTGAACAGCTCCATGGCCGATGAAGCCATCAACAGGTCTTGATACCCTTCTTTGCGTAATATTTTCTCAATGATCAGCAAGTTGGTCTCATTGTCGTCCACAATAATAATGCTCATCTATTCGTCCCCCTTGCGGGATTGTTTCGTTCTCTGCTCTTATTGTAGTTATACCATATTGTTTCAAATCGTGAACAGCAGGTTAATAGAGTATTATCGAACGCAGCTACACTAATTTGGCATACAAGGAGAGGATTCTATATGACTACCGAGACAAGAAGAAGTGGACTTATGAAGGGTATCGTTATTGGAGGAGCCGTTGGCGTCGTGTCTTCCTTACTGCTCGCTCCCAAATCTGGCGCACAACTGCGGCGAGAGTTGTCCAACCGATGCCGGTCCGCACTTGAGAAAACCCAGGATTTCGCCGCCACGATCCGGGACAAAGGCAAGAAAGTCGCTACTGATGTGAGCGATCACACCTCCGAGTTGATTGAACAAGCGAAGGATGCCAAGCAGCAAGTGGCCGATACGCTGCAAGCCGCCAAGATGAGCGTTCAGAAGAGCGCTAGCGAAGAGAGCAGTAAGCACAATTCATGAGTGCCAAGCAGATTAGATTTCGCGAGGAGGGATTGGATGTGGACAAAGCAACCGTGTACCAAAAGCTGGCGGAGCTTGGACTAGAGCGCATCGAATATACAGAGAGAGCGATGTATAAGCTCAACATTGTGGATGAGTCGTCGAAGGTGAGTTACCCGATCATCTTGACGACCCACACTTGTGACCAAGGCGATACGATCGTCAAGTTCGAGGAGGCTTCCTTTGGGGGCGGCGAGTCTGTTCCCCGGAGCATTCGGAAAGCGGCACTCGACAAGTTATCCGAGCTGGAACAGCTATTCTTAGTGCCCTCGCAGACGAAGGGACTCGCTGAAGTCCAAAACGGCTCTATGGCACCGGATGAAACCGAGATGAAGAAGCTAGGCAACCAAATGAAGAATATGAAGACGAATACGGAGCTGATGGACCAGGATATGATCCCGGATCCAGTCCAATATTGAGGCTGACCAACAGACTTAGGTTATACCCCCTGCCATCTGAGGATGTGATACAATGAAATCTATATCATTACCAACCTTCAGATCAGGGGGAACGATTCATGCGATTCGACTATCATACGCACCACCACCGCTGCGGCCATGCCTCAGGGGAAATACGGGATTATATTGAGTCTGCTATAGCCGGAGGCTTATCCTATATCGGCATTTCCGACCACTCTCCATTCTTCGGGGAAGACGTCGACCGCTTCAAGCCCGGCATCGCCATGGGAAAAAGCGAGTTCCCTGCATACATAGCCGAAGTACTTCGGCTCAAAGAAGAGTATCGGGATAAGATCACGGTGCTGCTGGGTGTGGAATCGGACTTCTTTCCTGAGCATGCAGCCGTGTATAGGAGTGTCTACGCTCAATATCCGTTCGACTATATCATCGGGTCGGTTCACGTGTCTGGCGGTCGCAGCATCTTCGACCGGACGCGGTGGGAAGGCATTGATGAAGCCGGTATGCTGCGCGATAAGGAAGCCCACTTCCGACTTGTAGCGGAGTCAGCGAGAAGCGGCATGTTCGACATCCTCGCCCATATCGATGCGATCAAAGGGTATTTGCCGGCCATCAGCGAAGTGAAAACCGATGTCGTTGACGAGACGCTGCGAACGATAGCCGAATGCGACGTCGCGATCGAGATCAACACGTCGGGTAAGGGCAAATCGTGCGGCGGCTGGTATCCTTCTTACGAAATATTGGAGCGTGCGCACTACTTCGGCGTGAAGCCGACATTCGGGTCCGACTCCCACGTGCCCGAACGAGTCGCCGATGAGTTCGAAGAGGTGCGCAGCACCTTGAAGCAGATCGGATTCAAGGAATGGGCCGTGTTCGAGCAGAGGCAACGGAAGATGGTCCAATTGTAGGCAGTTTATAGTAAAACCTGACTGGTGATCGTTTCCGGTCAGGTTTTTTCTATAGGGGTGAGGCTTAACCGATCGGACACAGAAGCTCTTATTTGTTGATTTTGGGGTCAATTCGCTTTCTATCGGACCCAGGATCCCTTATTTGCCTCTAATGGAGCCCAAACGCATGAAATCGTGTGGAATAAGGGCTGCTGGGTCCGTAAGGATCGTGCAACAGAGGCGTAAACAGCAAATAAGGTCTCTGGTGTCCGTTCAATTGGTCGAGCTCGCTGGTGGGACCCCATATTCACTGGCATGCTCACTTCCTCCACACGCCCCAGTTTTTAGGGTTCTGGGGGGGACTGAGGCTGTCCCCTTAGTTGCTTACCTTGAAGGATGCAGTAAAGCTCGAATGAGTTGAATAAATGGGGTTCAGTCGCATTCGGGAAGTTGGTACTAGGTAGAAAGCAATTGTCGTAGAGCTCATTCGCACGAATCCTGCAAAAGTGCAGGATTTTTGATCCGTTTGCACCCGAATGCGGACAGGGAGGGAGCGAAAATCCTGCACCATCATTTCGGAATTCGAAGAGGTAACATGGAAAAAACGTATCTACTTGAAGGAAAGAAGAACATGAGAGGGCAGGTTGAGGGAGTGGAGAGGCGTCAGCGATCGTAAGATCAGCAGTTGCATCGGTCGTAACCACTCTACCTGCCCGCCCCCACGCGCTAACTGAACTCATCCACCAAGGACCGTCCGGTGATTGACCTACCTGACGGTATTTCTTATATTCTCACTTCCGCAACATAATACGTTGCGATCATATGGTACGGTATGCAATATGGTTTCAATGATTCCAGTAGTTTTTCTATACCGACAGGAGGGATTGTCTATTCAGAACCGTTTATACGACGCCGTAAGAGTCGGCCATACGAGAATGGCCGAGCGATTGATACGCTGGGGCGCGGATATGGAGGAGGTTGATCATCTAGGCTTGACCCCACTTATGCTGGCCGTTCGTCACGATCATGTTCCTATTGTTCGAATGTTGCTCGAACATGGGGCTGATGTGCATCAGCCTGGACCAGGTGACAATACACCCATGATGATGGCGGCTGCCAACGGCTCGCTTCCGTGCATGAACTTACTGCATGAACGAGGAGCGAGCTTGGACAACGTGTTGTTCAGCTGTGTGCTCCACAATCGGGTGCGTGCTGCCGAGTCCGTATTGAATATGGGCGCCGATGTCAATGAATCGAACGAGTTGGGCATAACCGCCCTGATGGCCGCCACGATGAACGCGAATATTCCGATGCTGTTGCTGTTGATCTCCAAGGGATGCCGTCTCGACGCTCGGGATAAGTACGGCAATACGGCTCTCATGTACGCGAACCGCCACGGTCGGCATGCAATAGCGAGAATTCTACTACGCAGCGGAGCGTCCTCAGGTCCGGTTCGACTTACATAAGCTTGTACATACGCGCCATATCGCCAATGGTTTGTTTCAGTTTCTCGCGCAGGCTATCAGGCTGGAGCACTTCCACCCAAGTGCGCTGCTGCAGCAGCCAGAACAACAAACTGTCTTCCTGAGCGACCATCACTTGATACACTTCCCTACCCTCTTCTAGCCGAACAAATGAATGAACTGGGAATGTTGGTTTCAAATAAGAGACCAGCCAAGGCTCGACCTTCAATACGGCTCGAATCGATTCGTTGTCGGACGTATGCATCAGGTAGGCATGGTTGACATGCTCGCCAGGCTTGAAGTAGTCCGCACCATGCTGATGTTCCTTGAAGGAGTGACGAGTGATCCGGGCGGAACGAACACGGTCCATCCGAAAGTGCTTAACAGCCGGAGAGGCTGTTCCCTCATCAGGTCTTGCAATCAGGTACAGATAACCTTGGTCAAACGCGATGGAGAGCGGTCGCAGATGATGGGTCTTACTCTCCTTCCGGGCGTTCACATATTGAAGCTCCACCACTTTCCGCTCCGCGATGCACGTGTAGAGCAGCTCGATCGTTCCCAGCACACTCTCCCCGGTTATGGGGACATAGTGATAGTCGAACGTTTCCGTCAGCTTCCGCAATGCATACCGTTCCCGCTTGTTAAGCTGATCCAGAATCATGTGGCTTATCTGCTGCACATCCTCCTTGTTCAAGCAGCGGGAGCCGTACAGCACTAGCGGATCATGTAGCAGCGAACGAGCAAGGAGTCGTTCTTCTTCCATTTGTATACTTTGTTCATGCGGTCGTACACAATGTCACCTTGATCGGTATCCAACGCTTCACGTATATAGCGGATGTCCTTCTTGATCGTCTCCCGGTGTTTGTTATACAAGACGGCTGCTCGGTCGGGATCGAGCTCACCGTCGTGGCGCAGCTTCTCATAGATCCGTATGATCCTCGAGAGCGAATTCGCAAGTTCTTCGTTCATCTCCATGTATGGCATACCTCGTCTTGTATTGTTAGTAGGATGAATTATACTGTGAAAAGAACTAATTAACACCATAAAGGAGCTGTATCTGCATCATGGATTACAATTTAAATGGTCTTCTTACCTATTGGAAAACGGTATTCTCCTCTACAGATCCTGTCGGCCACCTGAAGGCGAGTGAGAATTGGAGCCAAGTCCCTCCGTCTGTTCACGCCAAGTTCGATGACAACTTTCTTCCGGAACCCTTCTACGGCTATTTTCATGAAACGGACAACCTGCAGGATGACGTTCTTCTGCTGCTTATTAACCCAGGTGAAGTCCCCGACGATGATTTAACTGCCCGCTATCCCGCTGACAGCATTTCGGCGAGCCGTGCACTCTGGAATAAAGACACGATCTCGAGACATCTGTCATGGACATCGCAAGACTTTTATGACAAGGAGCCGATCAAGTGGCGGGAAGAGAGGAGAAAGGGCATAGAGAGAATTCTCGATCAGAATGTGAGATTCCTCCATACGATTGAATTTTTCCCGTTTCACTCCAGGGATTGGACCGTTGATGTACAAAGTCAGCAGAAATGGATCTACGAGCTGAAGTCGACCAAACTATCATTGGGGGCTATTCGTGACCTGGCGAAGGAGAAACAGCTGAAGGCGATCGTGGGCTTGAATAAAGTGTGGAAGGATATCCTTGAAGCGGATAATGGCATCCTGCAGCCTGAACAAGTAACCGAGGTTGAGATATGGAGACCCAGCAAGTCGAAGTGGTCATTCCAGATCAGTTTGTACGAATTTGCCGACGGCTCCCTCCCTATTCTCATTACCCGGCTGGGTGGGGGGCACATTAAATTGCCTAGCGACCCAGCGGCTATCCAGGTGATCCAAGCGTTGCTGCGTCATGAGCCTCTTCCAGAGGCGATAGGTTCGGATCAATTGCGAGTCCGTACACGACAATTGAGGTAGGTAATGGAGCGCATCGGCAGGAGGGAGTTGCTCCCCTCTGTCGATGCTCGCGACGATTGYTAGTCAGCTAGCCTATGCCAAAAAATCTTTTCGCCGTATCCGTTGTTGCCATAGCTACTTCTTCCGGTTGTTTCCGCATACTTAGAGCGACCGCCTGCAGGATGTGCGGAAGATAAACCGGTTCATTCCGCCCATCAGCAGGCTTCACCTTCAAGTCACGCGGTGTTAGGAAAGGCGCGTCGGTCTCGATCATCAAACGATCCAGCGGGATGGTGCGCACGAGCTCACGCAGATGCTTACCACGCCGTTCATCGCAAATCCATCCCGTTATGCCGATGTATAATCCCATCTCCAGATACATTTCAAGCTCCCTGGCGCTGCCAGTGAAGCAGTGAACCACCGCACGGTCTATGCCTGACCGGTACGTGTTCAACATGGCCTTGAAGTCGTCGTAGGCATCTCGTTCATGAAGAAACAACGGCATCCGCAGCTCAGCGGCTACTTGGATTTGCCTCTCGAACCATTTCCTCTGCACATCCCTCGGCGAGAAATCCCGATTGTAATCCAGTCCGCACTCCCCGATCGCGACAACTTCCGGGGTAGCTGCTAACTCCTTGATTTTTTGCATAGCAGCTTCGTTGCAATGTTTGGCATCGTGTGGATGAATGCCCGCCGTAGAGTATAGCTTACCGGGGTGTCGGCTTGCGTATCGAGCTGCCTCTACACTGTTGGTCAGACTCGTACCTGTGATGATTAATGGCCCGACGCCTGCTGCCTCCGCCTTGGCCACGACCTGATCGCGATCCTTTTGGAAGGAACGATGCATCAGGTTGATGCCAATATCTATAAGTTTGGTTTGTTCCGGTGTGTTCATTTGTACAATCACCTTACTCTTTCGCGTTCTGTTTTTCTCCATTATAGCGAGGAGTCGACCTGTGTGCCGGGAATGTTTGATTACAATCAATTTCGGAACCTGCACGGTATTTGATGCGCGCAACAATTCTTTCCAATTTATCGTCAAAGAAATAGTATGGTGTACAATTTGTTAGATAAACACCAACTTAAAGGGAAGACGGAGAAGGAAATTGTTAGCTTGCTAGGAGAGCCCTAGCAGAAGATAGCTGAACCTGATCTGCAGTATGTTTACTACTTGGGAGGGCCGGGTCCATCTTCGCCATATTCAACAACTTCAATATGTATGGAGGGTGATGACTTTGAAGAAGTTTATGTTAGGCTTACTATGTGGAATCGCAATAGCAGCAAGCTCCGTCGTTTATGCGTCCGATACGATTCAGGCCTATTTATTTCCCGCCAAATTTGTATTTAACGGTCAAACTAAAGAGCTTAGCGGCGGGTACACCACTTTGAATTACATGGGTCATGTCTATGTCCCTGTTCGATTTGTAGCGGAGAGCTTAGGAAAACTCGTGAAGTATGAAGAAGACACCAAAGTGATATCGATTGATGACACCAATTTAAGCACAAAATTAACATTGGATGCATTTCTTTCCTTCGCTTCCCAAGGGAAAATAAAAGGAATTGATTTCGGTATCGACTCGAAGAAAAAGGATGTTATACGCAAATGGGGCGATCCCCAAAAAACGGGCTCTTGGCAGACGGAGTATTACTCTTGGTTTGATTACTATTATTTCTTTTCCAATCCGGACGAAAGCGTCGGAGCCATTCGGATTGCCGGAAATACGATCAAATACACTGTAGATGAAATTAAGAAGGCGCTGGGACAACCTGGTAACGAAGGAATCAATGATATCGAAAATGGTTGGTACCTGTATTACGAAGCAGGGAAATATGAAGTATTCTTCAATGCGGAGAGCAAAAACGGTGATGTGCGGTCATTGACGCTCAAGAAGCGTTAATCCGGCTATTGGATTGAATCTCAGAAGAACGTTCGTTAATACCGAAAGGGCTGCCTCGTGGCAGCCCTTCGTTATATTAAATGTAAGCTGCTTGTGTTATCGCGAAGGGGAGCTTACGTAGCCCTGGCTCCCCGCACACGCTCCGCCAATTGGGCCAGATCATGACCTTTCAAAGCTCCTTCAATCAGTTCCGGCAGCCGGTCTGGCGAACACCCGAAACATGGAATGCCGAAGGAGGCGAGCTTCTTCGCTACCGCTTCATCATAGGAAGGATTGCCTTGATCGGACAAGGCAAGTAAACAAATGACTTTGACCCCCGCTTGATGCAGGCCTTCCAGTCTTTGCAGCATTTCCGACCGATTCCCACCCTCATACAAATCCGATACGAGGATCAGCAATGTTTTCTTCGGCTCGGCTACAAATGATTCGCAATAAGCGATCGACTTGTTAATATCCGTTCCGCCTCCAAGCTGAATCCCGAACAGCATATCGACCGGGTCCTCCGCACACTGCTCGCTCAGATCGACAACCTCTGTGTCAAATGCAACGACTTTCGTATCCAGAGCCGGCATGCTGGCGAAGATGGAACCGACAATCGAAGCATAAATAACCGAATTGGCCATAGAGCCACTCTGGTCAATATCCAGAATAACTGTCCATTCTTTACTTCTACGCGCCCTGTCGTAAAAGTAAACCTTCTCCGGAATAAGCAGCTTCCTCTCCTGATCAAAATGCTTCAGATTACGACGAATGGTCCGATCCCAGTCCAGTCCTGTAAGTGAAGGCAGAGGCGAGTGCCGCCTCCGGTTGAGAGCGCCTGTAACCGCTCGTTGCAGGTCATGCGAGAGCCGCTTCATGATTTCGTCTACAACAGCAGCAACGAATTGTCTTGCCGTATCCTTGGTCTTCTCCGGGATCTTCCCCTTGAGTGCCATAAGTGTCGCCACCATATGAATATCCGGCTTGACTTGCGACAGCAGCTCTGGTTCGAACAACAGCTCCTTGAGCCCTTTGCGTTCGATGGCGTCCGATTGAATGACCGAGACGACATCCGACGGGAAGAACGTACGGATATCGCCCAACCATTTGGCCAACTTCGGCGATGAGGGCCCGAGTCCTGCGCCTTTGGAGCCTCCTGCCCCTACCCCTGTTCCCGCGCGAGTCCCATTCCCTGAGCTGCCGTCTGTTCCATACGTCTCATCGTAAATAGCCGCCAGCGCCTCATCCATCACGATGGTCTCCTCATCCAGTAGCCCTTGCGGGTTGAATGACTGCAGCTTCTCTTGCGAGGCTGCACCCAGGATCAATCGCCAACGTTTCACCTTTTCATGCTCAATCGTATTCATAGGCCGCTACAAATCGCCGAAATCAAACTCATTGAGCTCATCCAGCTTCTCCTTTTCTTCTTGGCTTAACGGACGCTGCAAGGCAGCACCGGTAGAATCAGCGTCTGCTCCCCACAGGTCGCCCATCATCTCGGCTACAGCCGCCTTCTCCTTCGCTTCGAATGTACCGAAGGCTCGGCGCAGAAACACCAGCGAGCGGCGGAACGCATCTGCATCCAGCGATTGAATGTATGCGTCCAGCTGCGCCCATAGCGAGACGCGGGACAACAGCGCATAGCGATTGCGCATCGATAGCCCTTCGAACCACCCAGCGCCCAGGTCTACGGGAATACCGGGTGAGAGGCGCCGTGATACTTCCTGGGAACACCGCTCGTCGGAAATCTCGTTGCGCTCCAGCAGAATGGCGAAGGAGAAGCCGGACAACTTGGCATTCCGGTCATCCCGGGAAGCCAACTCTTGGAGCTTCACGAGCCACAGCCGATCATCAACCGTCTCCCAATGGTCCTGGGCTACGGTATGCAGCGCTTGAATCGCCTTCACCATCCCTTGTGCAGCATCATCATTGCAAGCGGCGGCGTCGATCAGCAGCAGTGCCCCCCGCAGAAAAAGCTGCTGCAGAAGCGGAATCAACGTCTCCGTCTGCATTCTCCTCAGCGACCCGTAGCGTATCAGCACAGAGAGTTCATAGGTTGCAGCAGCTACTTGTTCGAAGTTCCCGGCATCCACAGCAAGCTGCTGCAATGCCGCCAAGGCTTGCTCCATTAACAGCTCCATCGCACAGTCACAGGCGATGCGAATAATCCGAGATGCTTCCGCGATGTCGGTGCATTGCTCCAGTCGTTCCTTCAGCACGAACGCGGCCGCCAACTCAATCGTTTCACCCTTCAGCACGCTCTCCACCGCTTCGATCTCGGCTTCTGGCGTCCAGCGAAGTACCCAGTGCTCCGCCCAAGATGCGGAATCTTGGCTGACTCGCTGCTTCTTGGCGAAGCTAATACCAAGCAGCTCCAACCGATGCAGCAGCACAGACCGATTCAAATCGAGATAGGCAGCTTGCTCCGACTGCACCTTGCGGTTCTCTCGCAAATCCAACTCCAACGTCGTCGCGACCAAAGACTTGTATTTCTCCAGCTTCAACCGCTTCAGCTCTCGGTTGAGATCGTCCTGAATCGGCGTTTGGCTCACTCCATCCGGTAAGCTGCCGATCGTTGTGCCCACGTCGGTTCGGGCCAACGCTTCCGCAATGACCGACAGCTCACCATACCCCAAACCTACTGTGGCCGCATCACGCAAGTCTCGCCAAGTTGGCTGACTGCCATCATGCATAGACGCAAGCGCTTCAGCCAACCGCACCGTCTCGATCACGGAAGCCGTGGATCGATACGTTCCATGCTCCCTCAGATGCGTTGCTACATGGGATAAGTATAAGGTAGGGAGCCTGCTCAAATCCCCTCGCTTCAGACACTGCCAGAACAGCTCATAATAAGCAGGGGCTTGATTGCCCGCTCCATAGCCGGAATGGGTGGACAGCTTGTAGTAAGAGTACGGCATCAACGTGATTCGTGTGGATACCCGGGGCAAGGCGCTAACCTCGACATCCGTCATAATCGGCAGCCTGAAGTCCAAGGCGGAAGCATGGTGCGCACCTGTTACTACGACAATGTTGCGAGGCTCATGCCCAGACAAGATCGTTTCCTGGATGCTCCGCCGCATATACGCTTCTCGAATTTCATTATAGGCGGCTTCCTTCGGTGCCAGGTCCCACTCTTCTGGCTCAGTTACGGCTCGGAACTGTTCAGAGTAGGCGGCTATCGATTTCCGGTAAGCGTCCGGCTGCAGGTTGTGTTCGTAATACCGCTCCCAATACGACTCATAATCATCCTCACCTGCATGCTCTGCCACTTGTTGATACAAGGCCGCACCTTTTCCAACTTCACCACCTGCTCTTCTCCGTTCATAGAGAGCGAGAGAAATCTCAGACGGCAAATCTATGAATGCGGCATGAACCCCATTGGCGGCGGCCCAACTGAACGCCTGATATTCGGGGGAATACTCAGCGAACGGATAGAGCAGCGTCCGCACAGGCAGTTGATCCGTGTAAGCTAATATCGCGATCGGGGGAACAACTCCCCGTGAAGTCAACTGCGAGATGTAGGCGCTGGCATCAGTCGGCCCTTCGACCAATACCGCCGTCGGCTTCACCTCATCCAGGAAAACGCGCAGGTGGTATGCTCCCGCCGGGGATAGGTGCCGAATGCCGAAGACTTGGAATCCATCCCCGTTCGTTACTGGTTCATCTCCGAGCACGCGTGGTACAGATTTCGCCATGTCGATCCCCGCTTTTTCATCACATTTTCGAGATATTCTTTCCAGGCTGCGCGATCCTTGTCCTCGTCCTTAACAATCGCACCCTGCAGTCCTGCCGCTAGATCATCTTCCCGGATTTGCCCATTCCCGAAGCTTGCCGCAAGTGCCATACTGCCGGTCAAGAGAGAGATCGCTTCCGCCGTCGAGATCACGCCGCTCGGTCCCTTCACCTTTTCCTTGCCATCGAGTGTCATCCCGCTTCTCAGTTCCCGGAATATCGTCACCACCTGCCGCACCGCATCGTCATCCGGAAGGGTCGCCTTCAGCTCATAGCTGGACGAGATTTCGCTAACGCGCTTCCGCACAATCTCCACTTCGGTCTCCACATCGGAAGGCGATGGAAGCACGATCATATTGAACCGCCGCTTCAATGCCGCGGACATCTCGTTCACGCCCCGGTCCCGCGTATTGGCCGTTGCGATAATCGAGAATCCCCGTACCGCAGACAGCTCACGGCCGAGCTCGGGAATCGAGATCGTCTTCTCGGACAAGATCGAGATCAAGGCATCTTGAACCTCTGACGCGCATCGGGATATTTCCTCGAACCTCGCAATTCCTCCCGTCTCCATAGCTCGGAATATAGGGCTCTTAATGATCGCCTGGTCGGACGGACCTTGTGCCAGCAGCATGGCATAATTCCAAGAGTATCGAACATGCTCTTCGCTGGTTCCCGCCGTCCCTTGAATAACTTTAGCGGAGTCCCCATGAATGGCGGCCGTCAAATTCTCGGAAAGCCACGATTTCGCTGTCCCAGGTTCGCCGATCAGCATTAATGCCCGATCCGTCAGCAATGTAGCTATAGCCATCTCTACCAGCCGCTTGTTGCCGATATATTTGGGCGTGATTGTGATCCCGCCAGCCTTTCCGCCTACTAGGAAAGTTAGAACCGCCTTAGGTGAAAGCTGCCACCCGGCTGGCTTGGCATCCTGGTCCGCCCCCCTCAACGCCTCGAGCTCATGCGCATACAGCCGCTCGGCTGGCAATCTTACGACATCTTGTTTCGTATCCATCCCCATAATCCCAATCCCTTCTCCTCTTGGTCCGCCTGTTCCGGTTTATGGCTTACTTCTTCTGCGATTTCCAACACTTGCTTCTTCACGTTCTCATGAGGCAATGATTCGGCAAAATCCCGCAATCGATCTGAATAGGTCCGAGGCAGCAGGGACAACAGGGTGAGTTGAGCCCGGTCCAAGTAGTACAGCTGCTTCTTGCCGACGCTCTCCACTATGTTTATGAGTAGCTCGGGTGCTCCTATGTAGCCGATTCGGAATAAAGCCAACAGTACATGAACCGTTCTCGTTTTGCTGAACACTGGAGCTGCTTGGCATTTGGCCACTAAGTAGGCAGCAATTGTTGCATCCGGCCGATCCGCGAGCCTGCATACCATCTCTTCATCATCGATCTCTGCGAATACATGGACCCACCTAGGATCCCATTCCCGGTCAAGGCCTGTCGCATCTGCAGAAGAATCAGAGTCGGAATCAATTGACTCTCGATATAACGACTGGGACAAAGAACGCGTATTCCGCTGGAACACCCCCAGCATTTGCTGACGGTTACCGCTTACGGAAGCGGAAAAGCGTTCATATACTTCCTTGGGTGTCTGGTTTCGAAGGGCGGCTTGGAAGCTGTAAGCAATGAATTTACCTTTAAAGGTATGCTGAAGACCAAGCAGGAATTGGTCTGCTTCCTCTGTTCTCATCCAGAGTAGCTGTTTGGCCACTGCATCTTGAACCGGCTCTGTCTCAATAAGGATGAACTCCGGCGTGGATAAGAGCTTCTTGTAGAGCGCCAATACTTCTGCCTCCCCTTTCTCATCCAGGCAGTAGACGTCTGCGAGCAGTTGCTGAACAGCTGGTTCCACGTTCGTCTTCTGCAAGATCTGCTCCAGAGAGGTTTCAGCATTGTCCAGGATAAGCCGGGTTAGATCGGCAGCCGAACATTGTTGGATCGGTACGATTGCCATTTCACGGTCTTTGGAGGTCAGAGCCCGGTATAGACGGCCAACCGCTTGCTTCGTCCCCAGCTTCGATAAGGCGAATAATGCCGCTTGACGTACTTCCTTGCGTTTATCATCTGCCAGCTCCAATACATAGTCTTCCTGTGCAGGATAATGGCCCAGCAATTGGGTGGCCGCAGCTCGGACTTCCACGGACCCTTCCTTCGCTGCTTGCAGCAGCAGCTCCATGCTAGAGGAGGGCAGCAGATTATGAATGAGCTCCAACCTCCGCGCATCTGCTTTGCCACCACCCAGTTGCAGTTGATGCCGCAAGGCGGGGAGCGCCTCCTGGCCGAATGCTGGGATAATACTACGATGAAGCAGCTCCGCTATTTCCGTAAAAGGATCGTCGAGCGCTTGGACAGCGACAGGGATCACGCGAAAATCCAGAAACAATCGATCCTCGTAAGCTTGGCGAAGCACTTCCAGTCTCCCCTGCCCTCTGGTCGTAAGCGCCTCAATAACCGGCTGCAGCTTGCGATAGGGGAGCACGGTGGACAGCTGTAACTTTGTACCTTCCACAGGAAGGAGTGCTTCTTTCGTCTCCGTCTTGCCTTGCGTGTACAAGACAGAATTCAGTAAGCTCCCTAGCTCAAGAAGCTTGGACGAAGAACCGGACGCATCGGCTTCGAGAATTTCACTTACCGCTTGCGCCATTCTTTTGAAGATAGGGGCGGACTCACCGAGCTTGAGCAATTGGGGCATGATTCGCTGCAAACGCAAGTCCCCTGCCGCCATCCCGCTACCCGCTACAAACAACCGTCTCACTTCAAGCCGAAGCTCGAACAACACTTCTATGCTCATAAGATTCGTCTCCTGATTCTTTCCTTAATATAATAGGCGAATGATTCCATTTGCGGTTACAAGGCTTAGCGGCTGTGCGACTAACCGATTCTCATCCATCTGGTGCTCGAACATGACCAACATCGCTTGCTTCTGCAGGTTTGCTTCGTTCAACATCGGCAGCAAGGATACCGTAGGTTGGTTGAGGTACACAATATCGGCCAGCGGGAGCTGCTTACCCTGCTCATCGACTAGGACGAAGGACTGCGTGTCCTTGACTTGTTGGATCGCAGCGTAGGTAAGCAAGTATACCGGATGCTTGTCGGATAGCGGGTTCTTGATCTGATTCTTAACCTGCTTAATCACTTCTGGAAAAGAAGGTTGAGCGTAGGAGCTGGCTTGCACCAAATCATGAGGTTCAACCGCGCGGATCGAAGCCTCTTCCCAGCGAACTCTCGTATTCAGCTCTCCCGGGTATTCGAACAGCTCTTTGGCCTGCACAATGTCAAAAACGGAGTCCTCCTCACGGATATACTTCGCTGCCTTGAACGGCCGATACGTTAGTGTATAGTGAAGCTGGCCGGTCAGGAGACTCAACCAAACCCCTTCATCGACGAATTCGCCCCGAGGTTGATCGGAATAGGAGCGGAACGACAACTGCAACAGCTCGATGTCCTGCCTCATCCGTCCGTACTCCCGAAGTTCGACGAGCTGCCAAGCGTGGCCGATCCACTCTTCCAATGTAGACTCCGTATCCATAGGAGCATCAGGATTGTCCAATCGACTCTGCAAATAATCTCTACTCTTCTTTAGCACAGCCTGTAGAATAGTTAGACTCTCCATGGCATTGGAATAAATGGCTTCCCGCTCCTGCTCGATGTAGAACTGCATCAGAATGTCTCGGAGTGCATATTGAATGCCTGGGATGTAATAATTGCCCGTCTCCTTGATCTGATCTTCCATCGTCTTCAGCATCCGTTTGTCCACACTTCCAAGTCCGGCTTGTACAAGCTGAAGCATCAGCTTTTCCGCCAACCCAATACCTTCGAGTTGAGCAGCTATTTTCTTGATAAGAGCAGATTTATTCGTTTTCCGTTTGACTGGTGCATCAGCTACAATGGGTTCTTTCTTCTTCTCCTCGCGTTTCTCAGCCTTGCTCCTTTTCTCGAGAATGTCCGGAGGAATGGGTGCCGCGACAAAAGCTTTCCCCGCGGTATACGCGTACAGTAACCCGAGCAAATGCTTGCACGGGAACTGGCGACTTGGACACGAGCAGCGGAATACCGGACTGCCCTCTGTTATGAAATCTACGGAACAGCGGTAAGGCTCGCTTCCGCTCCCCTTGCATTCTCCGAATAGCAGCGTCTGATCCTCCGACTGGCAGAGCATCGGAAAGCTATTCTTCTTCACCAAATCACGGCCGTTCTTACTCGCGCTGCTATTCAGCGCCAAGCCGTCTACATAGGAATCCGTCAAGTTGATCATCGTTTACCTCACAATAAAGGATATACACATAGTTTCCACATGGACTTAATATTTCCTTTTTTACTAGATGTTCAAAAAAATAGAGGAGTCGCTATATTAAGCGAGCTCCCCCATTTGACTGCCAATCGAACTACAGCTCCAGTCCACTGATCCGCTTCTGGCCCCAAGGGGCGACCTTGACGCGTACGACCATGTCCCCTACATGGTTCTCCAGGTCCTTACCCGTTCCTTCAGGCACGTAGTAGCGTTCCAAACCGTACTTCACCGTAATCGCCCGATCCCAGCTATAATCGACCCTGCCTTTCAGAACGACTTCTTCCCCACTGGTTGCCGGTTTCTCTCCATAAGCGGCTGTCGGGTGGTATATCCCGTTAGCATCAGGCTTCAGGACCAGATAGATAACCGTACCTTTATCCGGCTTCGCACCGCTTTCTTTCCAAATATCCGGTTCCAATCGACTTATATCATAATTCAGTATTACGTAATCCCCATACAGCAAATCCCTGGGGTCAACAGGTTCTGTCTGCAGTCGAATTTCTTTGCCCCACCAGCCCGCCGCATAATAGGACCCTGCCATACCAAGTAGGAACAGGATTTGCACCGCGACTAGCATCAACAGGAGACGGGAACGAGACCAAGGAAGTTTTCGTGCACCAGGTTCGGTATTGCTTGGATCCGGAACGTTAGTCATGGCTCATCCCTCCTTCGTTTCATTGAAAAATTGCTTCTTCCGTCGGTTCAACAGCCAGCTCAATACCAACAACATCACGCCGCCCAGAATGAAGAACAATGATTTGTCCATGAAATCCCATGTCAGCTTCACATAAGCCACCATTGTCGTGAACAGGAACAGAAGCGTCCCGATGTTGATCTTCATCCGCCATTCCTCCGCATAACCACGCCATAAGACGTATAGTGAGAACAAGAACAGCGCAACCAGCAGCACCACATCGAGAATGGAAGTCGGCAAATACACAAGCGGCAGGAACAACAACCACTCGACTGCGCTCGTCTCCCGTTTGCGCTGCCATTTGCCATAAGCGGATATCGCGAACAGGACTAGCAAGATCGGAATATAGATGCTCGCTCCGGGTCGGATATGATCCTGCATCCATGTGCTATTGAATTCATCTCTAGCGAACAGGACCAAGAATAAGGAGATTAAATACGCTGCCGTTAAAGGCGCTGACTGCACAGCTGACAACTGGTCGCGTTCACGCAGCCAATCGCCGGCCGCGTAAAGCGCCATCGCCGGTAAGAGGAACCACAGCAGCTTCCATTCTTCCACGATGAGCAGCAGCAACACATTCAGCAGAATGCCAATGCCAAGAAACCATGTCAGCAGCGCATTCGGCCGCTTCAATACATAATACCCGAGCCCCACCGTCATAATGAGGAAGGCCACCCAGTTAAACAATTGGAAGGAGGAGACACTATATATCTGTGCCACATTCAGAATGATTAGACTGATGAGGAACAAATAACGACTTCGGTACAAATAAGTGAGCAGGATTCCGGCACTCCCCCAGATGATGAACGAGGTAGCATCGTAGGCGACAAGATGGAACAATTGCCCGATCAACACGATGCCAGCGCCGAACGAAATGAGCCCTATGCCGATGATCGCAATTCCCAGCTTCTCATGTCCTCGATTCAACAGCCGATCCCCTGTCGCATAGAAGCCAGTCATCGTCACAATGACGATAAGCAGCCGAAGCCATGGCGTAATATCCTGCCAATTGGCGGCGATATAGCTCAGAATTCCTAACCCTACTAGGATGCTGCCCAGTACGGGGAGTATGCCTATTGCATGCTTTTTCTCATCGTATAGGCGCAGGATGTTCCCATATTGCTCACGGGTTACGATCTGCTGTTCCACCCATCGGGGCCCTTCACGTTCCAGCCATTTTCTTGACACGCGCGATCCCTCCTTATTGATTTGCATATCTCTTAGAGCTGAACTATACTAGATTTCAAAAATCAACCTATCCTATTCTTACCCCATTGAGGAGATTATTAAAATGAATGCTGATAAGTTGGCGGAATCGAATGCGCAACAGGGTAAGCGTGTACTGATCATGACCGCCGTCGCGGTCGAACGGGAAGCCGTCCTGCGTGGCCTGGGTGGCCCCGGCGGCGACGGCCGTAGACCGGGCAGCGGGCTAAGCGGCGCGAATGGCGAGCTCAGCGGCGACGGCGATAGACCGGGCGACGGGCTCAGCGACGCAGATGGCGCGCTCGGCGGCGTCGGCGGTAGACCGGGCGACGGGCTCAGCGACGCAGATGGCGCGCTCGGCGGCGTCGGCGGTAGACCGGACGACGGGCTGAGCGGCGCAGATGGCGCGCTCGGCGGCGTCGGCGGTAGACCGGACGACGGGCTGAGCGGCGCAGATGGCGCGCTCGGCGGCGTCGGCGGTAGACCGGACGACGGGCTGAGCGGCGCAGATGGCGCGCTCGGCGGCGGCTGTGGTGGGCCGGGCGAACAGCACGGGCGAAGCGATATCCGCTTCGACGTGCTGGAGGCCGGCGTCGGCCCCGCCTCGGCGGCAGCGCGTACAGCGGCGGCACTCGCCGCAGCCGACTACGCGCTCGTCGTCAGCGCCGGGATCGGCGGCGGCTTCGTCGGCCGAGCCGAGGTCGGCTCGCTGGCGGTCGCCGACGCGATCATCGCCGCCGACCTCGGCGCCGAGACGCCGGACGGCTTCGTCGGCGTCGACGCGCTCGGCTTCGGCTCGGCGCACGCGCCTGTCGACGCCGCCCTTGCGGCGCGCGTCGTCGAAGCCTTGTGCGCCGCCGGCCTGCCGGCGCAGTGCGGCCCCGTGGTCACCGTCTCGACGGTGACCGGCACGGCGGCGACCGCGGCGGCGATAGCCGCGCGCGTGCCGGGTGTGCTGGCCGAAGCCATGGAAGGCTTCGGTGTAGCTACGGCCGCGGCGATTCGCGGCGTGCCCTGCCTGGAGATTCGAGCAATCTCGAATCCGGTAGGTCCTCGGGATCGAGCCGCTTGGCGGATCCCGGATGCGCTTCGAGCGTTGGAAGCTGCCAGCGCAACACTCAAGGAGGTTTTATAAATGAACATTGCATTCTCCCCATGTCCTAACGATACGTTCGTGTTTCATGCACTAGTACATGGCCTCATACCTGATGCACCCAAGTTCGACGTTACCTACGCTGACATCGACATCACGAATCGATTGGCCGCTGAAGGTGCCAGCGAGACGGAGGTGTTGAAAATCTCCTACGCCGCCCTTCCATGGGTGCTGGATGAATATGCGCTGCTCCCTTGTGGAGGCGCACTCGGTAGAGGCTGCGGCCCTCTCGTGCTGACCGGCGGCGATGCATCCGACTCGTCCGAAGCCGCCAATCCGAGCGCACTATCCGGCCGTCGGGTGGCTGTCCCGAGTGAGCGCTCCACCGCCTACTTACTATTCCGCCTATGGGCAGCCCAGAACGTACCGGGCGGTGTCGGCGAGATCGTGGTCATGCCGTTCCACGAGATTATGCCCGCCGTTCGTGACGGGAAGATCGATGCCGGTCTGGTCATCCACGAAGCTCGCTTCACTTACCATACATATGGGCTGAGCCTTATGACTGATCTCGGCAGTTGGTGGGAATCCGATACCGGCTTGCCAATCCCGCTTGGCGCTATTATCGCCCGACGTACACTCGATCTGCCAGCGATAACCCGCTGGATTCGAGCATCGGTCGAGTACGCCTGGGCGCACCCAGAAGTGTCTCGAGACTACGTCATGCACCATGCACAGGAAATGTCCCCCGATGTAGCACAGGCGCACATCGATCTATATGTGAATGCGTTCACCGCGAATCTCGGTGACGATGGGTATGCTGCTGTTCACGCGCTGCTCAGCCGAGCTATGCAGGAAGGGCTTGTGCCTGCTTTTGACTTGGCCGCGTTGCGTTGAACGAAGCTGCCCTGCTTTTATTGTAGTAAAAGAGCTCGAAAAGAAATAGTACCATTTTTCTCTGGTACCCTGGCATTAGTTGTGTTATATAACCATTCAGTAGAGGGAGCTGTGATATCCTTGAAAGCAAAGGTTAAAATTCGAGACATTGTAGACGGCATGGAGGTGCAATTCGATGAATGGAGAACGCTTCTAAATACAGAGACCGGCGAAGTCGTGTCAATCTCAAGTGAACTCCTGAGAGCTGCTGAAGAGCTTGATATCGAGGAAGAGGAAGAATCTGAAGATGACGAGGCCATAAAGCGGCGATTAGAAGGCATGGATGTAGAAATGCAGCTCGCCTTCGACATCTACGCCCATTTCGAGAAATACGAAGATTTGCCTGACCGAGACGAAATCAACGAATATGGGATGATGGAAGACTTCTGCTACGCGGTCGAGAATGAAAAGAGTAAAGAAAAGTTGCTAAGGACAATCCAAGGTAAAGGAGCGTTTCGCAAATTCAAGGACCAGGTCAACGATCTGGGAATCGAGCAACAATGGTACGACTTCAGAGACGAGCAGTATAAGCAAGTCGCTATCCGCTGGTGCCGTAGTCTGGAACTGGAGTTTGAGGAGTAAGAATAGGAATTAGCCCACTTGCGTTGCCAGCCGCAAAATGGGCTTTTTTCGTGCATAGCGTATTCCTTATAGGCCGACTTAAGAAAATATGTTCAACGCCGCGATCAATCTCATTCAGGTTCTTGTAGCTCCTATGTATTTGCTAACATGTTCTGACACCTTCAACAACCTCCCACAACCCCGCCGCTTCCACGCCCGGCACCATGGCAATTGCGCCCATGCCATATCGCTTGTGGTAATCCCCTGCGAAGTAACGCAGCTCCGTATCAGCTGGCGTCGGCGTAAGGATGAACACCTGTTCAACGGCCCGCTGATCACGCGGAAACGAACAAACGGAGCGAGCGCAAGGGACTGTCGGAGGCCAATAAGCAATTACTGTGCGGATCGAAGCGGGGCTAGATCACGGGAAGGACGGTACCAAGCAAGGCCGGAGAGCAAGCTATCCGGCTGCAACCTTTTAGGCGCATGCATATAAATGTCGAATATCCAGGCCTCCTTCCCCGTCAATGACCAGGCAAGTCTGGTATTTTGCTGCTGATATCATGCATCGAGAAGGAAACGCAAGGCAGTAGCTCAGACCTAATCACTTCATCACCCGTGTATACTTCCTCCAATTCGTACTGTTCGCCTGCGAGTCGGTATTGCTCCAGCACATAGCTAACCGGATCTACGATCCAATACTCAGGGATGCCGTACTTGGCGTAGGATCGGCGCTTCTTGACCTTGTCCCGTCTCAGGGAATAAGGGGAGAGAATCTCAACCACAAGATCTGGAGGACCTTCTACGCCCCGCACGGTGAGTAGATGAAGTCGATTTCTGTTAATCATGATCAAATCCGGTCGTCTGACTTCCCTCTGGGATAAAATGACATCTACATCTTGAAGGATTACATAGTCGGATTCACATGTTTGAGTTAGTTCAATCAGCATTCTTCCACTAATGGCCTGGTGCTTGGATGAGGCACCAGGCGACATCAATTCCAATTGTCCGTCATCCAGCTCGTAACGGTTCCCATCATCCGGCAGCGAAGCGTAATCTTCGTAAGTTAGCGATTGTTCGCGGATTAGCTCATCTTTGGTGTGTTTGGGCTTTTTCATAACCGTCACCTCTGGGAATAAGTTATAAATTCATTATACTCCATCCTCTGACGTAACCGTCCACTTATTCCGGATTACACTGATCAAGAACGACAACACGCCTAATACTAGCAGCGTCACAATCTTGTAGATTGCCTGTTCCCCACTCAGATCCAGGAAGATCGCTTTGACCGCGACTGCTACGAGAACGATCGAACCGAAGCCAAGGAACAACCGTTGCTTGTAGTAAGACCCCCATAAGAAGAGGAGCAACGCGTACACTCCCCAGACGCACGACAAGGTTAGCGATAATAACGTATCGTTGCCGCCTGCTCCGTACTCCTCGAACGCACTTTGAATCTGAACCGTTAATAGTCCCCCAATGACCAGATGCGCCAGCAAAGCATACACATTCGTCAGCATGCGGTCGATGTTGGCATCAGCGAGCCGGAATATCCGGTACAGCGAGAAGTAAAAACCAAGTGCAGCCAGCAGCATCCAAGACACCGCGCCCCAGTTGAGGAAAGGAATGAAGACACCGAACCACTCTCCGCGAGGTGTATCCCAAGTTACCACGTACCAGTAAGTCCCGACGATCACCCAGATGGAGGCAGCTACATTCTCTACAACCTTCCACGTTGTCGTACGGCGTGCAAGAATAGCCAGCACGATGGCAACGGAGCCCCACACGAATACATTCACTAGCGGTTTCGACTCGAATCCGTCCCCCAATTGGCCTGCCGCAATAAGCAGAAGCAGCACACCACTGAGTCCATGGCTGAGCGAGAATGTGATCGCATTAGGAGCGGCCCGGAAGACGACCGCACCCGTCAAGGCGTAAGCCAATCCGATAACAGCAAGCAGAGCGCCCATAGGAAGATCACCGTCGAGCAAGTACAAGGACCAGCAGCCGAACAGCACGCCATTCGTCAGACTCAAATACAAGTTCCACCCATCGAAGCAGCGGCCATTCCGCCAGGAGGCGAACAGGAATCCGATCAGGTAGAATACGAACGCAGCCGTGGCATACCGTACCGGCATCGTCCAGACGCCATATGTCGGAGGACTGAAGTGCAGGAAGTAGACCCCGTACATCAACCATGTCCCGATGAAGGCAATGCTGCGCAGCTCGCTCCACCTTTTGGCAATGCTGAGAAAGAAGAAAGCCGCATTCATGACAAGCAGGTATAGGAACAGCGTGAACACTTGATCGGTCTCGGGCCGCATCATCATCGGGGACAGCAGTCCGCCGAGGAGCGCGATGTTCATGACTAGCCGTGAGTTGAAGCGGAACGCCCAACCCGAGAGCAACACGGTCACCACCGTCATACTCAGCATAACCGTTAACGGCGACCAGAGATCGAAGTAGATTCCGGCGAACGCAAACGTCGCGTACAAGATACAAGCTCCCAACCCGATAACAATATCGCCTACGACTTGGCGCTCGCGCTTCAGAACGATCGTGACGCCTGCAATCGATAGCCCAATCCCGCATAACAGGCCCACTCCGATCTTAATCGGGTCGGTCAGCCAGTTCTGATCGAGCGAATAGCGGAACAACGTGATGAACGCGGCCACTATGAATAACACACCAAGCAAAGATGTCCAATGCTTCCGCAATACCGGCATTACCATGAGAATATCCTCCCTTAATTACCCCATCGAATCGTCGAGCGGGATTCCCTCTCGCATGCCTTTATTTTAGAAAATTGGCGTAAAAAAAATAGTACCATCTTTATGTGGTACCCTTTTGGGTGTGGTTGTCGTCCTCGTTGGACCTGACCGAGAAGGATATGGGTGTTTCTCCAGCTTGCACGCCCACTACTTATTTGACAAACATTTTCAGGCCGGCTCATGGCAATGAGAAAGGGACCGTCGAGTCTCTTGCGAAATGGGTGCGAAGTCGGGGGTCATTCTCGTTCCCTCCTATTCCTTATGGAACGAGTGTAACGCTTACCTGCTTCGCTGGTGTGAGAAGTAAAAAGGAGAAGCATGCGGACAGTTGGAAAGAAGAGCAGACCATGCTTCAGGTACTGCCAATCAGCTCATTCTCATCTGCCCGTCCTCTATCGGTCAAAGTGAATACCTACTCGCTGATTGTACTACTAATCGCAAAAAAACAAGCTGAGCCGATTAATTACCAGTCAGCTTGTTTCCTATGGTACTTATTGTTTCGTTCAAGGAATACCTTTTTCTTGTTTAGTGACTATTCTACCGATAGTAGAACCTACTTTTTTAGGTATATACCAATAAAATACTGCATAAAGTATTCCAAAAAATATAGGTGTTGAAGTCGTTACATTTATTCCAAACCAATCATTTAATAAATAATCCAAAAGAACACTTAATAAAATTGATGATATGAACAATATGATTACATCAATTACCCAAGATAAAAATCGTTTCACTATAGACTCCCTTCATCTTTTTCTATAAGCCTATAAGTTATTACATGCTACTTCGTATTTTTTTCGGTCTTTTTTTTAATCCTATTGGTAATAATTTTCTTAATAATTATGCCCAACACATACCATATAGTTACTATTATATGGAAATACCCTAGTATCAACAATTGGATTTCCTTTAAATAGTTAAATTGGATAACAAAAAACCACGCCCCAATACCATAGAACCAAACAATAATACCGATTGCCATAAACTTACTTTCAATAGGAACTTTAGAATAGCTTCGAACTACAATCCATGTTGCAAGTATAGTAAAAATAGACCCTGGTACAAAATAAGGTAAATCACTTGTTGCATAATAATGTTTCAATAAATCACATCCAGTCCTTTACTATTTATTAATCATTTGTCTAACATAGTTTGAAAGTTTTATATTATAGTTATTATCCAGGTATGTTATTCCAACTGCAACTGCAATTCCTATAGCCACAGCTACTGCTACTGGTGGTATTGCAATACTAGCAGATGCTGTGACATAAAGAACCCCTTCTGTTAAAGCTGACGATATTATGAACCCACCAGTACCATCTAATAGCGTGGCTGTTAGCGCAATTTGAGCTACAGCCTGTTTCAACTTGGACATTTTCATGGATGAACATCACTCTCCATCTTCAAATTTTTTCATACTCTAGCTAGTTCATGGAACCTATTTGGTCTCATTTGCACGCAGAATCCTATTTCTTCCTTTTCTACAAATTTCACCAAATACAAGTAGATCATACTAGATTTGTAGTTCCACGAATATCCTCCCAATGAATTTTTTAACACAAAAAAAAGCCCCCAGAAGAATCTAATCTCCTAAAGGCCCTTCACACTCAGTTCAAAACCTACCTCACCCCACCTTGCTCCCCAAACGGATCCGCAACCAGAGTGGCAGTACTGCTCCCGTTTGTTTCCACAGTGACCCACCCCAAGGCAATGCCCTGGTAGTAATAGGTTAAGTTCAGGGTGCGCGTTGGGCTGCTCTCTTGCACTTCCTTGGCGATCTGTTTCATATACTTTTCTTTATTCTTAAAAGTGAACCATTGGATCTTGAAATCATTCTGCGCCAAGGTGCCGAAGTACTCGGCTTTGGCTAGGAACACATTCGTGGTGCTAAGTGTTAGCTCTCCAATTCGGAACATCGCTATGAACCGTGGGTATTCCGACTGAAAGATTTGCTTCGCGATCGTCGACATATCCGCTAACATGGTTTCTTTCAGATACACAACGCCTTGATAGCTGAACGCATCAACTCCACTGACATAATCGTTCACGAACGCGACGGTCCCTATATCCGAGAACTTGGCAACCTTCGTTTTGTCTTCCAAAATGATTGTTAGTTGATATTTATCCGCGCCAGCCGCAAGTGGCAAGTAGATGGTTCCATTCACCTTAAGTGCTGAAGCTCCGCTGATCGGCAAGTAACTGGGCAGGAATTCAAAGGTCGGACTCGTGACACCGGGCGTCGAGGTTGGCGTTGGCACAGGAGTTGCACTAGGTGTAGGTGTCGCGCTTGGCGCAGGCGTTGCACCAGGCTTTTCAGTTGGGATACGCTGGCCTAACTCTACGGATTGCTCCGCTTCATTCCAATACACCTCTTTCCCCACAAGACCAGCCAACTCACGCAGAGGCAAATAGGTCGAACCTTCGTAAATGATCGGAGCGTTCTTCAACTCTACCTTCTGCCCGTCCAGCTTGATCGGCAATAGCGGGCGAAGATAAGCCGAGATTTGCTGAAGACCATTATCGGCGAATACGGAAGCGGATGCCATGAGCAGCACGCCAACCACAATTCCGGATACAAATTTTTTCATAAAAACGTTCCTCCTCTCCCTATGTGGTACATTATACCAACAACGAAAGCCCCCGAGAAGCTGTCATGCTCCCAGAGGCTATTCATCCTTCTCCTCTTCTGATCGCCGTCGACCCAACAATCCGAGTGCTTTCACTTGGCGGGCCGCCTCCTTGGAACTAGCGGTCTGCAGCTTCTTCAGCATGTTATTGATCTGGTTCTTGATCGTCCGGATCGAGACGACACGCTTGTCCGCGATCTGCGACTGCGAGAAGCCCTGATCGATCAAGTCGAGCAGTTGCAACTCTGACGGCGTGATCTTATCGCGCATGCGGCTGACCTCGAATTCGCGCTCCAGCTTCTTCAGTCGCTGGAATTCCTCGCGAATGCGCTCTGCCGCGGCCGGACTAATTGGCGACAGCTTCGCCGCAGCTTGGCGAATCGCCTCCGGCAGCGACTCGAAATCCGCCTTGATCCGGTAATCCAGCGCACCTGCCTGGAACGAGCGCAGAATCAGTTCCCGCTCTTCCATCGAGGTGAGCATGATGACCTTGGCACCCGTTATCGCGACGGTTTCCTCCGCTAAGACGATCCCCTCCGGCGAGCCATTCAACATAATGTCCATCAGCACGACATCGGCTGCTGCACCAGGTTCGGCCAGCTTACGCCGCACTTCGTCTGGATCACCGGAAGCGAACACCAGTGCGAGATCCACTTGCAGGCGAAGATATTCCGTTAAGCCTCGCAACCAGTCTACATCGTCTTCCACCAGCCACACCTTGATCGGTTCCATTGCTCTATTCCTCCACCCTTGTTGAATGATCGGCACGAACCGCATTCACGCTCTTCTTCGGAAATGTAAGACCCACCCGGGTGCCCACTCCCGGCTTACTGCGGATATAGAGCGAACCGCCGTGCTTGCGCATTACCTGATAGGCGTAAGGCAAGCCGAGTCCGAAGTTCATGCCGCTCCCCGACTTGGTCGTATAGAACGGATCTAGTGCTCGCCTGGCCTGCTGCGCATCCATCCCTGGACCACTATCGCTAATCTCCAGGGTCAGTTCTTTCTTGCCTTCTCTCCAGTTGACCGCTAGCTTCCCTTGACCGCGCAGCGCTTCTATCGCATTGGACAACACATTCCCGATCGCTTCCGCCGTCTGAGCCTGGTCAATCGTAATCTGCCAGCCTTCCGTCAGCGTCACTTGCTGCGCAATACCGCCCATTTGCGGAGCCAGCGCATCCAACACTTCGCGGATCATACGAACCGGATCCGTGGACGCTGGCTGCAGGGTTAGATCCTCGGTTTTGCGATGCACGCGGGCGATCATCTCCTGCATATGCAAGGAAGCCGACAGCACGACCTCAATATCAGCAAGCAGCTCCTTGTCTCCGCTGGACGCAGCGCGTTCGCGAATTTTATGACCGAATAGCCGCAGCTTGGCTGCATCATTTTTCATCGAATGGTTCAGAAGCACGGTCCCACTGGTCACCGCCCGAAACGTCGAATCCAGCCGCCGTCGATCGATCATCACCCGGATCCCCATGAACCCGTACGTTGACAAGCCTAGGATGAAAAAGCCGACCCCCGCACCAACAAACCATGTGTTATACACCCACATCCGAAGCATCCCCAAACTGGGGAGCACATAATTAAGCACCATTGACACAAGCACGGGCACCAGCACCGCCAGGCTAACGACCCGGTATGTGGCCAAGTAGGCTGGATGCTGCGGTTGCTGGACAAGTATATTCACCGCTCCGAACAGGATTAGCGGAACCGCCCACCAGACCACCCCGCGGAAGGGAATAGGGTACAAAGCATCGAATGGCAGCGTGAACAGCATGAACCCAGCTACCGGCAGGATTAGCAGGACGGGGAGCAGCTCGGGCCATGGCGACGGCATTCGGATCGGCCGATACGTCAGCGAGTACATGACAAATGCATAGGGAAGCCCGTAGTAGCTTGTCAAGGAGGCGAGCGTCTGTAAGTGAAGAAGCACAGGCTCCCACCCTGCGTGACGGACCGACTGCTGAATCGCCGGGATGAAGCGTGCGTCCAGCGTAGCCGCCAATGCGCCTGCACCCCCGAATAACGTCACCAGCGCCAGCCAACGTATTGAAATCGAGCGAGGCTGGTTCGCAATCAGGAACAGCCCGATCCCCCATAAGACGATCCAGACGAACAGCATTCGGGCACTCCTTTCACACTTTTGCACGATTATATTTTGAAATTGAAATAAGAGATGAAGTAGGAATATTGTATTAGTTATTCGGCACGCGTCGTTTAAACTCCTACCTTGCGGCGATGAACATGGCTTCCACTTCTTTCCCATAGAAAAAAGCCTGAGCCTCGATCAGTAAAAGGGCTCAAGCTTTTGTGTCCTGAGGAGGGTCTACGAACTGCCCATCTTCCGGCGCATGTTGGTTGGTTTATTCGAATGTTGGCTCTTCATAGCCGGTCCATTGCCCTGAGGCTTCTGGTGATTGGCTTGACCACTCTGGGCCTTCTTCTTCTGCGCCAGCATCTCCTTGGCAGCTTCCGCCAGCGACTTCTTCTTCGGTTCCTGCGATTCCTGTACGCCTTGAGCTTCTTGATTATCTTCCGACACTTGTATCACCTCACTTAATGTGAATCAGGGTGGTGGTGGCCTCTGTTAGCAGCAAATCAGCATGCCGACAGCGACGACTCTTTCCTCCAACTTTATCGTGATTTCACTCGGAAAACAAGTCCATTCTTGTTTAGACCTATTCTTTCCTAACCATCCCCTAGTTATATCATTAGAAGCAGGATTAGCCCTATTTGCGGGAAAAAGCAGGATTTGAGATAATGCGAGGAGATAAGTAAAATCAGAGGAGTGAAGCCACAATGAGTCCATCAACTGCCAGCCCTACGTACGCCTACATAGGCTCCTACGCCGATGCAGCAACTCCAGGCGTATACGCCTGCTCCTATGACAGTCAGAACGGTAGATTTGCCCTGATTGAACAGACATGCGGATTGCAGAATCCGACTTTCTTAGCAATCAATCCGCCCAACCTGAAATTGTACGCTATTGCTGATCAATTAACTAGTAAAGGGCAACGTCATGGAGCAGCAGTCACCTTCAACATCGATGCAGCGACCGGGAAGTTATCGAGATTGGACGAGCAGACGACCGTGGAGGCTCCTACCTGCCATATCAACCTGGATCATACCCGACAATACTTGTTTGTGGCCAGCTACCATGGAGGTATGATCGGCCTGTTACCCGTAGATGAGGATGGAGCGATTGGCGTTACGGCAGACGTCCAGCAGCACATAGGTTCTAGCATTCGACCGCAGCAGGATCGCCCTCATCCCCATTCTGTCTTCTTGGCCCCTGATAATCGGTTCGCACTCGTCCCTGACTTAGGGCTGGACCGGATTCGGATCTACCGTTTGGATGAGTCGAACCGCAAGCTGATTCCTCATGGAGAAGCGGTTGTTGAGCCGGGAGCTGGACCGCGGCATTTCGCTTTCCACCCTCAGCAACCTTACGGCTATGTCATTAACGAACTGAATTCTACCATCACGGCATTCTCATATGATGCTGCGCGGGGGCAGCTAACAGAAATCCAAACCATCTCGACGCTGCCGGAATCGTTCGTTGGCGACAATGCCACCGCTGACATTCATATCTCGCCGGATGGCCGGTTCTTGTACGGCTCCAATCGCGGGCATGACAGCATCGCCGTCTTCGGAATCGATCCGTCCACCGGCATGCTCACTCTTGTGGAGCACGCCTCCACACTGGGTAAGCACCCACGCAACTTCGCGCTGTCCCCCGATGGTCGCTTCCTGCTCGCGGCCAATCGTGACACGGACAATGTCGTCACTTTCACAAGAGACGCCGCGACGGGCAAGCTTCAGCCGACAGGCGACGTGCTGCATGTGTCCAAGCCGGTGTGCGTGAAGTTTTTGACGCAGGCGTGATGTTGCAATTGGCTCCAACGGCTCGGAGTTGATTAGCGCGGATTTTGAGGTTGTCGATTAACTGTTGATAGAAGCAAAGACGGCCATTCCAAGTGAAAAAGGACCCTTCTGCTCAAACATCTTGTTTGAACCTCCCTTGATTGTATAAGGGATTCAGCGGTGGGAGGTTCAAGCCAAAACCAGGGTCCTCTTTTTCACTCTCCACTCCCCTTGTCCACAGTTAATCGACAGCCTCTTTTTCCGCGCTACAGCCGCTCGGCGCGGCCGGGGCTGCAGGGCGCCAGTTCCACCCATTACAACAGTTCAATCTCCTTCACCATATGGTCATACATATGGCCCATAATGCGTTGCTGCCCGTCGGCCTTGTAGCCTTGCGCTTCATACAGCCGCCGGGCTCGCTCGTTCGCGAGATCAACGATCAGTGCCACCTTGCCATGTCTCCTCCGGGCGGCTTCCGCCTCGAACGCCTGCATGAGCGCGGTGCCAACACCGCGACCCTGCACCGCCGGGTCAACTCCAATCGAATCGAGATAGAACTCATCGTCTCGCGCCTCCTTCGGAAAGTTGACTTCCTCTACCCCGAGTCGTGCCGACGCCTGCTCCATCAAAGGCTGGTCCAGATCGGCCATTCGGCTGCCGTGATACATCAAGACAGCGCCAACCGGTCGGCCGTCCAGTTCGGCGACGAACACGTTCTCATAGCTGAGCCGATTGCCAGGCTGCGGATAGAAGTCCATCATCACTTGCATGGCGCTCGTCGAATCGTCCGTACCGGTGAGCAGGAAGGCAATGTTACCAATGGCGGAATACAGCAGAGGCACCGCATAAGCAGCGTCTTCTGGTCGGGATGGTCGTATCATAGTAGGTCTCCAATATTCTAGGAATGGTGTACGGCTAAGGGGTTCACTATTGGTATCGTTTCCCACCTTGCCTTCATCCTATTCTACACCTTCAGCTTGAAGGTTGCGACCGATTCGTTCAGCTCCTTCGCCAGCTTCGTGAGCGATTGCGCGGTGGCCGTCGTTTCCTGCACCGATGCTGCTGATTGCTGGCTCGACGAGGCGACGGATTCAACAGCGTTTAGCACCTCCGAGGTCTGAGCCGCCTGCTCTTCGCTAGCCGCTGCGATCTCGGTAATTTTACTAGAGATGCCATCCACCTTAAGCGTAATGTTCTGGAATGCCTCATACGTCTGACGGGAATGCTGGATGCCTACCGACACAGCAGAGAAGCTGTCCTTCGTATTCTTCTGCATATGCGAGATCAGCTCGGAGATTTGCTTCGTGGCATCACTACATCTCCCAGCCAGCTTCCTAACCTCGTCCGCCACGACAGCGAAGCCTCTTCCCTGATCTCCTGCACGCGCAGCTTCGATCGCGGCGTTCAGAGCAAGCAAATTCGTCTGGTCGGCAATTTCATCGATCACATCGATAATATCGCCGATCCGCTCTGAGTCCTGCACAAGCAGCGTCATCTGACTATTGATAGCATCCATCCCCTGGATGGAATTCTGCAGAGTAGCCCCGCCATCTCTGGCGATATGGACAGTTTCGTCAGACAGGACCGAAGCTTCTTCCGCTCTTCTCGCCACATCATGGATAACCGCCGACAGCTCCTTGAACAGCTCCGCAATGGTCTGGGACGATTCCGCCTGATCCATGCAGCCCTTGGCGATCTCTTCACTGCTGGCCGAGATTTGAACACTGGCCGCCGCAACGTTCTCGGAGGATTGCATGATGCCGCCGATCAACGATTTCAAATTATGCGTCATATGATTCACCGAGGTCGATAACTGACCGATCTCATCCCGTGAGACAGCCGGAATCTCCGCCGACAGATCGCCTTCGCTCACCTTCGCCGTCGCCTCCATCACGATCTTCAGCGGCTTAATAATCGAGGAGATGATAAGATACACGAACAGCGCACCGACCAATAGGGCGATCCCTATGACAATAGCGGTCGTATACAGAACGCTCGATGCTTCCCGATCCACTTCGGCCAGCTCGATCGTTCCAGCAATCTTCCACCCAGTCAACGCATTCGTAGTAAATGCCGCTTCCTTGGCGACACCCTGCATTTCATACCTGTACACGCCGGAATCCTTCGTAAAATAATGGCTGTACTGCTCCCCGCTTGCCTGCTCCCCCGGCTTATGCCCGGGATGAATGAGGTAGCGGCTGCTGCGATCCAACACATAGATGTAGCCTGCACGTCCGATCTTAAAGCCAGTCGAAAATTTGCTCAAGCTGTCGAGATTCAAGTCGAGCCCGATTACACCCGAGGCGTCCTTCATCCGGAACAGGAAGGTGACGATCGTATGCCCGGTAGAAGTCGACACATAGGGCTCCGAGATGTAAGGTTTCGTGCTTCCTAACGCGATTGCCTGCTTCACCCAGTCCCGTTTCCCGGCGTCCAGGCTCTCTTTTCTCAAGGCTGAAGAAATTCCAATATCACCATTATTCGCTACCACATAGGCGGAATCGGTTTCGGAATGGAGTTGAATGTACCGCTCCAGTTGGTCTTGTTCCACAGGAAGTTGCTCAGCCAAATACTGAATATCCTTCTGCTTGGCAGCGAATACCCGATCAATCTCATTATTGTACAGATCGATGCTCTGCTGGGTGGAGATTAGCATTTGATTGGCAATCTGACTCTTAGCTTTCGTATAGGAGAACATCCCGATCGTAATGCTGGGGATGAGCAGGATTAGCGTAAATCCCGCAATAAGCTTGCTCTTCATCGTCAACTGTATGCTCATACGGCCTTCCTCTCCAGTTGAAGCATGACCCGTTCCATATTCAACACCTGGATCAGCCTGTTCTCATTCTTCACTATGCTGTCTACTAACGTATGAACGGCATTCTTCGCTCCCGAATCCGCGTCCACATCATGCTCGTATACGGACAACACTTCAGCCACCTCATCGACAGAAATGCCGATTCGCCTCGCACCATCATGCATGATCATCACCCTCGTATGAGCCGCAGCCGACCTGTTCATAACGCCCAGACTACGCCTAAGGTCATAGACTGGCAGTAGTTGATCCCGCACATTCATGACACCGGCCACCGAATAGTCGGCTTCCGCCAGCTTCGTGATCAGAGGTGCATTAATAATTTCCTGCACATGGTCAATGGCGACCGCATACCAGATCGAGTCCAGCTTGAACGTCACTAGTTCCTGCTTAGGAGCCTGCTTGTGTTGCTCTTCACGCTCCCGGCTACCGAATCGGGTCAGCGAAGATCCAGCCTTCTGGATGACTGAATTCACGTCCAGAATCAAGGCAACCAGACCGTCTCCCAATATCGTCGTACCCACGATATAAGGCACGTGACCGATGAAGTCGTCGAGGGACTTGATGACGATTTCCTGATTGGCAATTAATCGATCCACCAACAAGCAGACGCGCTTCTCCGCCATGCCTACCATCACAACGGACATTTTCGCCTGGTGGAGCGGCTCGCTCTCCTCACGCTTCGCACCTAAGAGATGCTTCAACCGGATTAAGGGGATGACCTCTCCTCGAACTGTGCAAACTTCCTGCCCATGCAAGGTTTGAACGTCCTGCTCTTGCAACCGGAATATCTCAATCACGTTCACGAGCGGAATGGCAATCGTACGATGCTCCAACTGAACGAGCAAAGAACGGATGATCGCCAAGGTTAGAGGCAGCTTCAACGTAAATACAGTACCTTCGCCTTGCTTCGTATCGATCTCGATCAGCCCATTCAGCTTCTCGATATGCGACCGCACAATATCCATGCCAACGCCGCGTCCGGACAGCTCCGTAACCTGCTCCGCTGTCGACATACCGGAGTGGAAGATGAGCGAGATGAGCTGCTTATCTGACATCTGGCCCGCTTCTTCCTTCGTAATGAACCCCTTGTCGATCGCCTTCTGCATAATCCGCACAGGATCAATACCTCGACCGTCATCTGCAATGGTGATGACGATGGCGTTCTCCTGATGGCTTGCTTTGATCGTAATCACACCTTTACGCGGCTTCCCGAGCGCTTCGCGATCTTCCGGCGATTCCAAGCCATGATCAGCGGCATTGCGTAAGATGTGTAGCAGCGGATCGCTGATTTCTTCGATCAGAGTGCGATCCAGCTCCGTCTCCTTCCCTTCGATCTTCAGCACAATTTCCTTATTCGCTTGCTGGGATAAGTCTCGAATCACTCTAGGCAGCCGGCTGAACAAATGGTCGATCGGGATCATGCGGGTTTTCATCATCCCGTCCCTCATATCGCTTACGGTGCGACTTAGATGATGAATAATATCGTCCAGCGTTGCCATATCACTCTCATGGCTGATCTTCTCATCCAGTCGCTTCTTCACTTCAACCAGCCGTGTATTATCTATCAACAGCTCACCCACTAAATTAAGCAAGTGCTCCAACCGTTTCACATCGACTCGCACAGTTTGAGCGGCAGCCGTGGAAGCGGCCAACTCGCGGATAGGTGCGGCATCAGCCTGTCCATTCGACATGTGTGCAAGCACCTCAACTTGTGTTGTACTTGCTGATACTTCCACCTCAGCAGTTGCCGCCATTGCAGCAGCTACTTCCCCTGCTGCGTGGACACCCGACCGCTGCAACTGCTGCTCAGTAGACAGGGCTATCACTTGTATGCGAGCCAGCTGCGAAATTTCATTCAGGGCATCTTCAATCGCCACAGGGGCTGCCAAGGAAGCCAGCACGAACTCCAACGTGTCGTGCCACGCTTGATCCTGATCATTCTGTGCATCAGGGGCAGACAATGCTGAAGGAATCGATAGTAGATCACCTAGCTCCTGTAGCTTTTGCCATACTAGTAAGGCCCTGACTGACTTCATCTCGCTATCGGGCTGGATGTCAATCTGGATGCTGTATAAGGGACAGACCACTGACTGACTCTCGACGCTCATCTTCGTCTCGGATTGCTTCAGCAACTGGATCAAGTGGTCCACAGGTCGTTCTTCATAGTTGCCCTGCAAGAATTGCTCCCTCTGTTGTTTAATATAGTCCGCGCACTGGAACAGACCGTTCATCAACTCGGAACTTACCCGTACATGATCTTGCCGCAGTTGATCGAAGATGTTCTCAACCGTGTGCATAACTTCCTTCAAGCCATTGAAGCCCATTGCGGCCGAGGAGCCCTTCAACGTATGAGCTGCCCGGAATATGACCTGAATCGTCTCCGGCTCGCTGCCTCGCTCCTCCAATTCCAGTAAGCTCTTGTCCAGCATGTGCTGCTGCTCATTCAACTCGTCCAAAAACACGCCCATATATGCATGCAGTTCGAAGTCATTCATACGTCCCCGCTCCTTTCCCGAACAGTTCGTTCACATCTAATATGCCGATATACCTGCTATCCAATTTTCCTACCGAACATAGATATGGGCGACCTTGATCACCAAACGGCTCGGAGATCGGCTTAATCTCAGAGAAGGCCACCACTTGGCAGACGCGGTCAACTACAAGCCCTACTGTCTTGCTTCCCACTTGAACGATAATGATCCGTGTCTGTTTCGTTTCGTCGACAAGCGGCTGATTGAATAAGGAGCGCAAGCTGAAGATCGGAATGATGCTGCCGCGCAGGTTAATGACGCCTCGAATAGCTTGCATCACATTCGGAATATCCGTCATCGCTTGATGCCGTATAATTTCCTGGATGGAGTCGATCGAGAATGCATAGCTCTCGTCGCTCAGAATGAACTCAATGTATAAAGGAATCTTGGTCGTTGTCATAGCCTCCCCTGCCTTCTCATACTTTGAATTTGGCGACAGATTGGCTTAGTTCATCCGCTAATTTGGCTAGCGATTGGGAAGAGCTCGCGGTTTCCTCAGCAGAAGCGGCGGACTCCTCACTGACAGACGCGATCGTCTCGATGGACCGCAGTACCTCCTCCGACTGAGCGGACTGCTCTTCGCTTGCCGCCGCAATCTCACTCACTTGCCCAGCCGTATCGCCCACCATGCGAATGATGCTCTGGAACTGTTGCCCGGTGCGTTCCGATTGCTCGGCTGCCTCTGCAACCGCCTTGACGCTTAAGTCGGTATTCGTCTGCATGCCTTTGATAATGACGGCGATCTGCTTCGTCGCCTCGCTGCTGCGTTCAGCAAGCTTACGCACTTCATCCGCCACGACGGCGAAGCCTCTACCTTGCTCTCCGGCTCTCGCTGCTTCAATCGCGGCATTCAGCGCCAACAAATTCGTTTGATCGGCGATATCGTCAATGACTTGAATAATTTGTCCGATCTTCAGAGCATCTTGCTCTAGAAGAGACATCTGGTTGGACAATCGTCCCATGCCAGCAATAGAGGCTTGCACGGCTTCTCCCCCATTCTTGGCGCCTTGACGGGTTTGCTCTGACAGCTCCGAGACGGCTTCCGCATTCGCAGCTACAGAGCTGATCGCCCGGGACAGCTCACGGAACAGCTCGTTCACTTCCTGGGTAGCTTCCGCCTGATGGTAGTTACCCTTGGCAATCTCATCGGTCGTGGCTGATATTTCTTCCGCAGCGGCTGCTACACCTTGCGAGGAGCTGGCCGTCTGCGCTATCAGTGCGCGGAGACTCGTTATCATATCATTGAAGGCCACCGCCAACGTGCCCACTTCGTCCTTCGTCTTGACCGCCGCCTGCTCTCTCAGATCACCTGCTGCCGCCTTCACAACGACTCCAAGAATTGAATTCAACGAGGAAGACATGCGGAAGGACAGAACTAACGCAACGCTAACTCCGATCAATACCGCCAGGATGCCGAAGACGAAGATCAGGATCGATCCGGAGCGGTTGTCTTCTACCGCCAGATCGACTTCCTGCTTGGCGCCGTTCGTGTTGTACGCAATCCATTTGTCCATATCTTCCCACAATTCAATTCGCAGAGGCCTCATTTGCAAGATCGTATTATAGGCTTGTGTATTCTCGTTACTTATGGCCGATTGAATCACTTTATTCGACTGCTCCATGTATACGGTAATGTCTTGCTGGAATGCGTTGAACAGCTCTCTCTCTTCCGAAGAAGAGATCAAAGATTCATAATCTTTCATCAGCTTGTTTAGATTGTCTTTGTTTTGTGTAATCGTTTTCAGAACACTCTGAATGGCTTCCTTGTCCGTATCGAGAATAATTTGATGCAGCAAAACCCTGATCTCAGCTACATCATCCTTCATCTTTTCAATTTGCAAGATGCTCGGTAGCCAGTTTCCCTGAACCTTCACAGTTGCGCTCTGCAACTGACTCATCTTGACTAGTGCAATCGTGCCGACCGCAGCTAACAAGGCTAATATGATCAAAAAACTACTCAACAGCTTCAGACGAATTGTCATTCTCATCTCAAACACTCCCTTTGGCTTAGACCTACCCGTAGTATAGGGCTTAAGTTTTAGCAAAACTCTTCAATTTCTATGAAAAAAGAATGATTTTCACTCACACTTCATTAAAATGTGATAACGTTGAAGACGCGCGGTTTTTGTCGAAAATTGACTGTTCATGCGGCTTTCCTCTGTCGTTGTACAGCGCGATCATTTGGAACAAATATCAAACATGCTCACAATTAGCTTACATTTGTATCGCAGTAGTCTGTTATTCTACCTAGACGAACCCAAAATCGCCCTATATAATGAACATATAGTCGCAAATTGTTAGGAAAATATTAGGAAAATATGAGCTTTATACACAATTGAGGTGTCACTCGAAATGAAGATCCTAATAATTGAAGATGATAATATTTTCGGTGATATGTTAAGTATGTACTTGTCGGAAGAAGATTTTATCGTGAAAAGAGCGGCTACTGGAGAAGAAGGCCTGCAAGATTTCTTATCCTTCATGCCGGATACCATATTGCTGGATCTTCAATTACCTGATGCGGATGGGCTCCAGCTCTGTGCAGTGCTGCGTGAACAGACAGACGTGCCTATCATCATCATCTCGATGAATACGCGGGTAAGAGAGCGCATTCAAGCGCTGACTGTCGGGGCCGACGATTACTTGTGCAAGCCATTCAGCATGCAGGAACTGAAGGCTCGCATACTAGCTGCGAACCGTCGAACGTTATCAGCCCTGGCACTCCTTACCCCGATGACAGCTTCCGAGAGAGCGTTGGAAGCCGAGCAGCATCACGACCGTATTCGACTGGACTTGGAACGACGATCGATCTACATACTGAACGAGCTGGTGGAGACGACATTCTCTGAATTCGAGATCATGAAGCTGTTCTATCAGAACCCGGGTAAAGTATTCAGCCGCGATGTTCTCATCAACTCTATCCGCGGTATCGATTCTTACGTGAATGAACGGTCCATTGATGTACACGTGACGAATTTGCGCAAGAAAGTGGAAGTGAACCCGCGCAAGCCCTACTACATCCGGACAGTGTGGGGAATCGGCTACAAGTTTGTGTATACTTGACCGTGACATTGTCATTCCAGTGTATTTGTCACAATTGTGCATTTGAAGGGTACTGTTCGCCCATACACAATCGGTTCCCCCCTCATATCTTACCTTATCTTTATTAAAAGGAGGGGAAGACAAATGGGATTTGACGGTGGCGTTGGAGGAATAGGTGGCGTTGGATTTTCTTGCGGAGGATTTTCTAGCATCGGGATCATCCTTGTGCTCTTTATTTTGTTAGTCATAATATTGCGCGGTGTATTCATCTAATACGGCTCTTAGGACGCTAATTCCAATACATTGCCTTCTCGCTTTGGACTATCCCATGAAAAGTACTCCTCTTACTATTGGTCGGTTCTTTGAACCGACCGTTTTATCATGGGACAGACTTGTTGTGATACGGTACATACCAAGACATCATATAGGGATTTGGGATTAGTCAAAACAATCAGAATAGTTTATTCCAGGAAAGGGCATACCTATTATGAAAAAATATTACTTAGATGGAGGTAATGTGATGAAAAAAATATTGTCGCTATTCCTTATCATGGCTTGCTTGATGTTTGTACTCTCCCTTTCTG
Source organism: Paenibacillus sp. P4_E11 (assembly GCF_056401635.1). Taxonomy (NCBI): domain Bacteria; kingdom Bacillati; phylum Bacillota; class Bacilli; order Caryophanales; family Paenibacillaceae; genus Paenibacillus; species Paenibacillus sp. P4_E11. Next base: position 72,420 of record NZ_JBFUIX010000004.1, read on the forward strand.
TCGCTGTTGCAGAAGGAACAAACCAAGGGACAGATACCAGGATGAATAATCCAGGCTCTACCATGAATACAAACAATTACAGAACAGCAGCTACAGACAACAATCGTAATAATTGGGGTTGGCTTGGATTAATCGGTCTAGCTGGGTTAGCTGGTTTAAGAAAACAAAACCGTGAGCGCACCTAGGTGTTAATGTTGTACTGGAATAAGGATTAACTATTCAATAAAAAAAATCTGCTACTGTGGCAGATTTTTTTTATTGAATAATAAGAGCATCGAGAAGGCGGCACCTAATTATTATCCTGGAATAATAATTGGTTCGATTAGTTAAACTAATGAGGTTCGTGCAAATAACTAAAGGAGATGACAATGATGGGTATTTTAAGTGGGAATGCAAAAGATGAACCAATGCACTATGGAGAAATTTCTAGTGTTTGGATGGCCTCAACAGCAGCAAAAGGTATTGTATCCTACTACCAAGCATATTTAAACCACGCTGGTGACAAAGACCTAAAAAAAGCACTTGACGATCTCATTGATCAGGCAAAGCTAGAAATAAAAGAATGCGATACATTACTAACTGATAACGGAATAGCTCCAGCACCAACGATGCCCGAAAGACCACCAGTTAAACTCGAAGACATCCCTGCCGGAGCAAGGTTTACTGATCCTGAAATTGTTGTTGCAATTTCTGCAGATACCTCTGTCGGACTCGTCACTTGCAGCCAAATAATGGGTCAGGCAGTTAGAGAGGATATTGGTGCTCTATTTGCTAAATACCATCTCACTAAAGCAGCATTTGGCCTTCGATTACTCCACATGAGCAAGGAAAAAGGATGGCTAGTTCCTCCTCCACTTCAAATACAGAGACCGGAATTGGTTGAAGCATAACAAAAGGCAAAAATGAATTTGACACGCTAAGTACCTCACTCCAGCTTAGCGTCTTTCCAATTGTGGGTGCATAAGTTCACACCGGTATGAACCATCATAATATATAATAGTGCCGGGACAATCACTCCCGGCATTTCGTTGTAGAACGGTGGAAAATCCACAAGACGTTTACTAACCCAATTTCTTTGCTGGTGAAGGGCTTACGTTATGAAATTCACAAACACAGGACTCCTCAAGAGTCCTTTTTTGGTCCAATTCCGCATCTTTACTTTGGCACGGATTCGGGGTTCCACGTAAACATGGTTCCGATCCTCCCCCGTGATATATGGCTTGATCACTTGGAAGAATGCCTGCTTCTGTGCCGGCGCAACCCCAAGCTCAATAATACCAGCGGGGCGATTCCGGCCATCCGCCTCCTGGACCGATGCTAACCAGCCGAACTCTGCTTTCTTCCAACCACTGATCGTCACTTCCGCATAAAACCAGTTGATAATCTTCTGCCAGTTGGGGCTCCGCTGCCCTGTGGAATACACAGACTTCTTTCGCTTACCCACGATCCCTTCCATTTGTCGTGCCACCATTTCAGCAAACAACTGCTCGCCGAAGGAGCTGTAAGACGGATATTGAGGCTGTCGATTCATTGTTGATTGAAGCAAAACGGCCGTTCCAAGTGAAAAAGGACCCCTACGCTTTACCCCACAAAGTGAAGACTAGCTCTGGAGATAACTCCGAGTACTTTGCGGGGACCCCATGTTGGATTGTATAAGGGATTTAGCGGTATGGAGGTTCAAGCCAAAACTCGTTGGGGTCCTCTTTTTCACTTTCACCCCTCTTGTCCACAGTGAATCGACAGCCTCAAATATGGTCTTACTGCTCACGCTCGACGACTCGTCCACGATTGTGGCGTTCTATCGGTTTACATACTTCTTGGCCAGCTTGACCAAATCGTCTTGCCCGGCTGCGCCTCTGAATTCCATCGAGATTACTTGAAGGTCTGGCGTTTTGTATTCGACCAGCAGCAAGTTCTCCATGCCGTCCCCCCTGAACATTGCAAGTGTGTCGTCCGTAACTTGGACGTTCGTCCAATCCGCCTCATGGAACGTCAAGGACATCGTCTTCTCCGGATTTTGCAGCGTCTCAGTCATCTGAGTGTCCAGATTTTGAGTCACCACGATGTTCCCTTGCTTCCACTTCCATATATCGTAAAACCCGCCCAGCCACCATTCCTCCGCAGACTTCACACGATACGATTCGGTGAGCGGAACTACGCCGAACGATTGCACAAGCGTAGCATCCCGATCACCCGGCCTTACCGGCTGGAACTTCATTCTGCTGCTCGCTTCCTTCTCTGGGATCACCTTCCAGACGTCTGCCGATGCTGACATGGCAGCCTCCAACTTCTGCTTATACGAAGTTTGCTGCTTGACCACAGGTGGAGCTGTGCTCTTGGTAAAATCACTGATGTAGATTTGAACACCGTTCCAAGTGGATTGGAACAAAGTGCTGGCACTAACGGATGCAGCAGCTATAAGCAGCAAAGCGCAAGCTACAATCCAGACCCGACTGACTTGGAGCTTCCCCCTGCTCGGGCTGTGCCGTCGATCGTGTGTGTGCAAAGCGTGTATGCGCTGCATCACCCGACCAGCTAAATCCACCTCCGGCAGTTGCATCTCCCTCATAGCGCCAATGAATCGGTTATCATTCGAATCGTTGTTCATACCGCATTCCCTCCTGGTGTTCATTCTTTTGTCTAAGCTTCGCCCTCAATCGCTCGAATCGCTTGCGCACCACTGCAGAACTGACTCCCAGGACACCCGCAATCTCTTCGAAGGACTGATCTTCCAGAACGCGCAACGCCAAAATCAACTTTCTCCGCAGCGATAAGTCCTCAAGCCATTGTAATTGCAACTCGCTTTGCTCAGAAAGGGACTGTATATGTTCCGTACTCTTCATGCTTGCTTCGTTGCGAAACAACGACATGAGAAGGTTCCATTTGTTCTTGCGCTTCAACAACGAGCGGCAATGATTGGCGGCAATCTTATACAGCCACGCCTGGAATAATTCATCAGAGTCATGACGATAGCTGGATAAATGACGGTATGCTTTGAAAAAAACTTCCTGCACCGCATCTTCCGCTTGCCGATTCCCAAGCATAAAGAAACAGAACTTGAACATTTTTTGCTGGAACTTCAGAATGATCGGTTCAAAAGCATCCCTGTTCCCACGATGGATCTGGTCGATCAGATTGTTCACGCCCTTTTCCTCCACTCCATACCCTCTCCTTTCTTTCTTAGTGAAATTCAAGTCCTCACCCATATAACTGCTGGGGACGGAGAAATGTGACCTGCGAACAAGGAAAACCCAGTCAGTCGCCGGGTCCTTGGTTGTTGAGTTCCGTCTGCGACCCATAGCGTTGTTTGATCACCTTATTTCTCTTGTTCCATCCCGATTTCAGCACTTTTCAGCCCGATAGAGTGATGAAATCACCTTATGAACCTTGCTCTAGTGGTAAAATAAGGAACCTCCGACAACCATATATACTTTGGTACGGTGAAGAACTTAACCTTTCTTATATGTTAAGAAAAAGCAAAAAAGGAGGGATTGATGCTCCCCTCCTTCTCTGCTTGCCTTAGTCGAAGCTTATTGTAGCGGATCGTCCTTGAATGGACGCAGGAACACTTTCGGGATCGCCGTCTCGAAGCGCAGCTCCTTGCCTGTCACCGGATGCTGGAAAGAGAGCACACGCGCATGAAGGCCTAGTCGGCCGATGGCCGCGCTCTTCGACCCATACTTCTTGTCCCCCACGATGGGGTGTCCGATATCTTCCATGTGTACACGGATCTGGTTCTTACGTCCAGTCTCCAGATTGACATCCAACAAGGAGAAGTTCCGATTGGACTGCTTCACCTTGTAGTGGGTCACCGCATGCTGTCCGTCGTTCGGATGCGGACTCGAATACATCTTCAGGGTCTTGCTCTCCTTCAACCAGGAGGAGATCGTCCCTTCCTGCTTCCGCACCGCACCTTCCACTAACGCGGTATATGTGCGTTCCTTCACACTGTCCTGCCAAGCGTTCTGCAGCAGCTGCTGCACCTTCTCGCTCTTCGCGAACATCATAACGCCCGATGTATCACGATCCAGACGGTGTACAACGAAGATACGCTGGTTCGGATGAGCCTTGCGGACGTGTGTCGTCAACTGCCGATAAGCGGTCAGCTCCTTCTCCTGATCCGAGGCAATCGACAGCAGCCCAGCATCCTTGTTCACGACGATCAGATGCTCATCCTCGTGTAGGATCGTCAGCCCGATCATCGGCGCTGCTGCGACGGCCGCTGCCTTGTCCGTAGTGATAGTCACGATCTGCCCCGGCTTCAACTCATAGTTGTAGACGGTCACAGCCTTGTCTCCCACGCGAACCTGGCCACGGGCCAGCATCGACTTCACGGCGTTGCGTCCATGGCCTGTAATCGTCTTCAGCAAATAGGTCAGCAGCTCGGACGGCTCCTTCACCGTGTACCGCCTGGGGGCGCTTGGCTGCGACTTCATGCGATCGGCGGGGTGTTGCCTCTTATTCATCCTGGTACTCGCCTCCATCTTCTTGAACCTGCCTGGATCTTATCAGCGCTTGTCCGCTGGGAATACAAGACCCATCTGTCTTCTCGCCTCATCCATGATGCCCATGGCGATCCGTGATTGCTCATGGGTGTTAATCGAAGTTTGTGTCCGGCCTTCCTTAATGGCATGAATGAATTCCTTCACCTCATACACCATCGTGTTGGCAGCCTGGGGACGGGTCAGCTCTTCAATTGAACCGTCACGGTAGCGAATCTCCACTTGTGTGGGCTGGCTGATCTTGTCGATCAGCATCGTTGCGTTCTCCCCCTGAATCTCCGACGGAACATACGAGCTAGTAACCTTGGAATACATCAGGACCGCATCCAACCCGTCTCCCCACTGTAACAAAATGCTGCCTTCCGCATCCGCCCCGGATTCCAGCATGACAGCATTCGCCTGAATGGTATCCGGCTTGCCGAAGAGCACGGCGACCGGGTAGACACAATAGACGCCCAAGTCCATCAGCGCTCCATTGGACATCTGCGGGTTGAAGGCGTTCAGCACCGTGCCCTGCTTATAAGCATCATAGCGCGAGGAATATTGGCAGTAGCTGCCGAAGTAACGGCGAATACGGCCTAGCTTCGGCAGTCCGTCTAATATCGCCTGGAAGCAAGGCATCATCGTCGTCTTCATCGCCTCCATGAACAGCACGCCGTTCCGTTCCGCAGCGGCAATCATCGCTTCCAGCTCCGCTGAATTCGATGCGATCGGCTTCTCGCACAATACGTGCTTGCCCTGATTCATGCAAGCGATCGCCTGCTCGGCATGCTGTGAGTTCGGGCTGGCGATATAGACAGCCTCGAACTGGTCGCTAGCGGCGAACTCGCCCAGATCAGAGAATGTGTGCGGAATGCCGCATCGAGTCGCGAACTCCTGCGCACGTTCGCTCGTCCGGGAGCAGACGCCCATAATTCTAACATCTCCGGCCTCTTTGGCCGCTTTCATGAAATCCTCTGTAATCCAGTTCGTTCCAATCACGCCGAATCGTATCATCGTCTCCCCATTTTCCTTTCCAGTATCGCCGTTTCTCCCTATTTTACAACATAGAGAACAATAGGCAAACTAATAGGGGCATAACTTTCGCACGACTTAGACGCCCATCAGGCGTATTTTCTCAAAAAGAAGCCCGAACACCAGCCTATGGCTGCTTGTTATACCCCCGCTCTCCGTACGACCCTAACTGCTCGATCCACTTCTGCTCCAGCTTCTTGAGCGCATCATCCACGTCGAAATATTCGGAATCCTGCTTCTTCAAGTGCTCCACAATGTCAATCGTGAATGCCGACTCCCCGAATTCCTTCCACTCCTTCTGAAGCTCCTTATTCATGTAGCTGCCCATATTCAGCGAGAAGGTAACGCCATTCAACGTTTTGAAATTCTTCGTGACGCCTATAAACACTTTGCCGTTCACGGTATTCGTGATGCGGAATACTCCCGCTTCGGTTTTAATCTCCATATATTCCTGTTGCAATTGTTTTCTTCGATTCATCTGTTTCCAACCCTTTCTTTTAATTCCCCTATGATTTGAGCCAATACTCGCTTCCGTTATCCTTACGATCCATAAATCCATATTCGATAAGAAATCTCCGGATCTTCACATGGTCGTGATAGACCTGCTTCAGAATGGCATTCACTTCTTTCTCCGTGTACGTACGATCGCTCTCGAACCGATTGGCAATTTCCCCGAGCACAACAAGCCGGTGCTTCTCTTGCAGCTCGAATGTGGCCAATTCCTCATCAGTGCCGTTGGGGAAATATTTGCGCAGAATCGACTCGATCTCATCCTCGGTTACATTGTAGCGTTCATCAACCATCTTCGCCTGCTTATGAATGTCCAGAAAGGCGGGTGCATGATCGTCCTTCTCCTTCAGCAGCTCCATGAGCGTTAGGAATATCTTAGACTGCCGCTCCTTCTCCTTCAGCACGAAGCGATGGTTGCGAATGGTCGATGCACTGCCGATGCCAAGCTCTTGTTGAACTTCCGCATCACTCTTGCCTTGGTAAAATAAACTAAGCAGGCTGCTCTGATGATCGGTCAGACCGGTCAGCTTCTTATCCAGCCCCGTCAAATACTCGAATACAGAGCCATGCGTTTGGCGAATATGAATGTTCATATACTTCTCAGCTTCGTAGAGCACACCATTCTCCGGATATATAATGCCTTTCTCCACTTGTTTCCCGCATAGCAAACAAATATATTCATTCGCCGCTTGATCGTAGCCGCGCTTCAATTGTTCCACCGACGCATTCCAAAACAACTTCGATCCTTTCATAAACAAACACATCCTATATTCGTTTATTGATTACTTAGACAGTATATTATATTGTTTGAATTTTTGTCAAAACTTTTACTTGTGCGTTATTATTTGGAATAAAATGGAGAACAAGTTGGCAACTTATGTGAGTTATAATACGTCAAATAAGGTATTAGTAAGAAGCCAACAACAGGAATGGAGGAATTCACTATGACTCGCTCGATCCAAGTTAGTTGTTTATTGGCTCTAAGTATCGTGTTCCTACTATTGGCCGGCTGTCGGAGCAGCGGCACTACAACAACTGCAGGAGCTACGATCAGTCCGCCACTCGAAACACCGGCATCCACCATACAACCGAGTGCGATACCATCATCTACTCCCGCACCTAGCCCTGGGACATCCCCGTCTAGTCCCGCTACGCCAACCGATAATACTACAGGCATGGTAACTGCCCTTCGCCTGGCCGATCCTTCGACCGGCTGGGCCGGAGGGACAGGCTGGATCTCCCGGACGGAAGATGGCGGCCGCACGTGGAAGAAGCAGTACCAAGGCACTGGGACGGTCCAACAGCTGTTCGCTCTGAACAGCCAGGATGCATGGGCCGTCATTAGCCCGGATGTCAGCAAGCCGTCCATCCGCCAGCTGTTCAGCACAAGCGATGGCGGGAAGAAGTGGTCCGTCGTCGGCCAAATGCCGAACGCCGGATTCCTCCACTTCGTGTCGGCCGACGAGGCGTTCAGCGCGAATGCTCGCACGACCGACAGAGGCAAGACATGGACGCTCATCTCGATACCCGACGAGTCGGTAGGCGATGCGTATTTCCATGACAGTGAGCATGGATGGGTCGTCACGCAAGGAAATGGCATGATCGTCGTGAAATCAACGACCGACGGTGGCCGAACATGGAATAAGGTCATGTCGAAGCAGACGGTTGCTCCACTGAATGGAGCGTTGATCCGCTCGGCCGGTAAGGATGATGCGTGGGTCGAGCTGATCGGAGAGTCCGGCATGAGCCAGACGTCTTACTCGCTGTTCCACACTACAGATGGCGGGAAGCAATGGCAGGCGGTGCTGGCTAACTCCTCGGCAGGCGGCGGTCCAGCTCCTGGTTTCCCGATTGATTACAATGAAGGGCCGAAGAATACCGGCTCCAAGCCTGGTCCTCTCTATGTCATTGATCCCAAGAGCGCCTATATGGGTGGAATGTGCCCGGCTTGCGACAAGCCCCATTCGCTCGGCATGACGACGGATGGCGGCAAAACGTGGATCAACGGCAAGCAGTCATTCGCCGGCAACGGGAATGCGCATTTGGCCTTCGCCGATGCCAAACGCGGCTGGTGGATCGTCACAGACATCACCGAGCCGTCGGTTATGTACACGACCGCCGATGGCGGTACAACATGGACGAAGGTACACACCTTCGACAAGCCGAAGTCCAATTAGTCATCACACGAACAGGGGAAGCCGATAGCTGGCTTCCCTTTTTTTGTGAACTTGCCATTGCCACCCGTCCCACGCACCTAACGAAAACAAGCCAACCGACTGATTCGGCTGGCTTGCTGAATGATGCGTTCGGACTACACCTTGCTGAGACACCGGGCGAGCAGGTTGCGCGTCATTTGCTGCACACGCCGGTCCGGCCCTTGCGTCCGGCCAATATCACCCATCGCCGGGACATGGCCCGGCGGACAGCTCAATCCTTCCGCCCACCAAATCGTGCCCGCATTGAACACCCAGTTACCGCGTGGCCCTGGATAAATAACAGCAGCATGCTTACCGTCGCCTTTATTGCGCACGCCGAAGCCTCGAACCGGATCTTCGGACTGCACACCGACCAGATCGCTGCAGGCGAGCACTTCCAGACCCTCAATCTCCTTGAACGGCATGCCGTGGAACTCCCAGCCGATCAGTCCGGGGATGCTATCGCCTGCCTGCATCCCAGTGCCCTCGAACACCCAATGGTCCGGCTTCGCCACAGTCCAGTCACCGTAACCCGGCCCGAAGCTGCTGGCGCCCATAAGCTCATGCTCGTCGCTGAAGTATCGGCCGCGTGCGAACGACCGGAACGGTTCACCCTCCTGCTTGGCATAAGGGATAATCTCGTGATATAACGCGTTGCCTGACAAGAAGAGCAGGCTGACCCCTGCATCTCGAGCCTTGGTCACGTTATCGTACATTTGCCGCGTCCAATACTCATCGTGCCCTACCGAGATGAACACTTCGCACGACTCAAGCAAACTCGGATCGTGATGGGTATCGAGATTGGAACAATACGTCACCTCGTAGCCTTCTGCCTCCAGCCAATATGCGAGTGGGAACTCCCACAACAGGAACTCGCCAGATCCGCACGATAATGGGGCGTCGACAATCTGACAGTACTTCGAGTATGGACGGTCGAAGCTAACCCTAACTTTATCGCCCTGATACCACATGTCCGGGGTACCGTCATCGTAGATCGAATTGTTGCCCGGCCATTTGTTGTAGGATTGCCACGTCAGGTCGCTTACTTGCACCAGAACCTGCGTCTTCCGCTGCTGTTTCACGACGAAGATGATATAGCTCTGTGCCCGAGGGGACGCGTCCTTAGTCAACTTGGCCAAGTAGACACCACTCGTCCAGTCTTGCGGAATTTGAAGCGTTACGCTGGGCTCCCAGTCACATTCGCGCAGTCGTTCCACCGTCTCCATCGGCATCGGCTGCCGCTCGCCCTCGATCGGACCCAGATGCAGCATATGCCGCCCGCCCAATCCTTCATAATAGCCCAGTCGATATATATCCACGTCGAACCGGGCGATCGGATTCACACTCACCATCAGATCGATGCTATCGCCAGGGTACACGCTGGCACGTGAAGCATAGCCTTCAATAACCGACGACCGAAGTCCTCGAATGATCGGGCTCGCTTGCATATTACCAGGATAATCGAATTGAAATTGGGTCAACTGCCAGTCTAATGTGCCAGGCAGCTTGTTCTCCGCTCCTGTCAGGCGCTCCATTGTCATTACTCCCTCCGATATTTGGAATATACAGTTCGAAACATTGGTAGTAAGCTTTACATAGTATCTTCGACATCGTCGGGCGACTTCCTTTTTTCCGAATCATGTCCTAGCTTTTTCTTTGAACTTCCCTATTCGCACATGTATTATAGATGTATATTCGGGACGTAAATGATCCAAGGAGGTGCCTTGACTTTGGCTGTTATTACCGATACTAAGATTAGCCCTCTTCCGATGCGTGTCATCGAACTCAAGGTCGAACGATCCAAATTAAAGCTCAAGGGCCTTACGGTTACAGCGTTTGGACATTTGCCTGGTCGAAGGTCTAGAAGGAAGAGCGCCTTGAACGAGTATTGGTCCTTTACTTATATCGTGCGAGGAAAAGGAAGCTATCAGATCGATGGCCAACCAGTGCAACCTGTGAGAACGGGCAGCCTGTTCTGGGAATGGCCAGGGACCGCCTTTCACTTTGGTCCGGATCTGGAAGAAGGCTGGGACGAATATTATGTTTGTTTCGAAGGGAGCCGCGTGAAGGAATGGTTGGACAGCGGACTATTCAATCCCAGCTCCGTCATGCAGATTGGCTCGGATAGCAAGTCGCTGCATTCCATCGAGACGATCGGCAGCTTGATGGACAGCGGGATTCCGGACAATGCCGACCGTGCTGCCTTGTTGGTGGAGTCTCTTGTATACGATTTTTCTTTCAAACATGCCAGCCGCTCCCCCTTCGGCCCTAGCCACAAGCCAGAAAATGTGCTCAAAATTCTGGACGACATCTCCACATTCATCTATCAACCTTGGGACGAGCAGCAAGTCTGGGAACGCAACCATATCTCCCGATCTTCCCTGCGACGGATTGTGCACCATAATACCGGATACCCGCTGAACGAATACGTCAACCGACTCAAGATTACCGAAGCGAAGAAGCTGCTAACATATACCACGCTGAAGATACGGGAAATATCCACGATGCTCGGGTACGAAGACCCTGCTTATTTCTCCAGACTGTTCCACAAATTCGTGGGCATATCGGCCGTCATGTTCCGCAATAGATCTTGAAGATATAGAAGGCTGCCGGATTATAATTTGATATGCTCCCCAAATAGTAGACAGGTGAAATAATAAAAGCCTGTTACTAAGAGGGGAGCATTTTTCATGTCTAGAGTTCAGTATCTCGCGGCTGAGAAACTTGCCATCATCCAAGAGATCGAATGCGGTAAGCTTGGCCTCATGGGCACTGCTTATAAACATGGGATTTCCAAAACAACTTTGGTGAAATGGCGACGCCGCTATGAAGTATACGGTATCGAAGGGTTAGAGGAGCAGACTTCCAAGCGCAGCTATTCCGCAGAACATAAACTCCAGGCGGTGTTGGATTATCTCAAAGGGGAACTATCCCAATATGATATTATCGACAAATACAAAATTGCGARCAGAACACAGCTTTCCGATTGGGTGAAGAAGTATAATTGTCATAGCAGCTTACAGACCTATAAAGGGAGAGCAAGAGCTATGACAAAGGGACGTTCGACAACATGGCAGGAACGGATGGAAATTGTTCAGCATTGCCTCATACATAACTTGGACTATGGGAAGACAGCGGAGCAGCATCAGGTCTCTTACCAACAAGTATACCTATGGGTGAGGAAGTACCAAGACAGCGGTCAAGATGGGCTACGGGATGGCCGCGGGCGTAAAAAGGCCGAAGAAAAGCTAACCGACGCTGACCGTCAAAAGCTTGCCATGAAGAAGATGGAAGCGGAAATTATGCGCCTAAGGGCAGAAAATGCATTCCTAAAAAAGTTAGAGGAACTAGAAAGAAGGCGACGTTAAGCCAAGTACGTCAGGAAAACATCTACCTTGCCATTCAAGCGGTATTGCAAGAAGAGCTAATTAGCATACAAATATTGTGTGAAATCGCAGAGATTCCGCGGTCAAGCTATTACAAATGGCTGAACCGCAAGCCTAGTGCACATGAGCTGGAAAACCGTTCACTAACAGAAGCGATGATCTCAATTCATGAGAAGGTAGGCGGCATCTATGGGTACCGTCGATTAACGCTCCACTTATGCAAAGAAACACAGCAACAGGTCAACCACAAACGCATTCAACGCCTCATGGCGCTACAGGGAATTCAGTCTGTGATCCGCCGCAGAAAGCGACATAAATATGTAGCGTCAAAGCCTCAGCACGTGGCTGAGAACCTGCTAACCCGCGAATTCTCTGCGACAAAGTCGAACGAGAAATGGGTAACAGATGTCACCGAGTTCAAATATGGTCATGGTCAAAAAGCGTATTTAAGCGCCATCTTAGACCTCCACGACAATACCATTGTGTCGTACGTTTTCGGGCATTCCAACAATAACAGTCTTGTGTTTCAAACTGTCAAAAAGGCAATGAAGGCAGCACCACGGAGCAAACCTATGCTACATAGTGACCGCGGTTTCCAGTACACTTCACTAAAATTCAAAAAGATCCTAAAGAAGGGGATGGTGCAAAGCATGTCTCGTGTGGGGAGATGCATCGACAACGGTCCCATGGAGTCCTTCTGGGGAACATTAAAATGCGAAAAGTACTATTTGAAGAAGTATAGTACGTTTGAAGAGCTTGAACGGGACATTAAGGCTTACATCCACTTCTACAATTACGAACGATTACAAGCGAAATTAAACGGCCTTAGTCCGATGGAATTCAGGACCAAGACCGCTTAACTGAGTTTTATTTTTTGCAGTGTCTACTTGACGGGGTGCAGTTCAATCCGGCAGCCTTCCTTTCTATACCAATATTACGCTTCTGCCGAAACCGGCGGATTGTGGATTTTATCTTCTTCGTTGTCGCGGATTACCTTTTGCAGCACCAGGCACGACACGATCAGAAAAGCTGCAGCAATCGCGTAGTACCCCTTGACGTAAAAGGGTTCTTCTAGCGTATAGAGCCCGACGTATTCAAAAAGAACGGCGAGGATAAAACCTCCCCAGGACATAAATGTGAACGCTGCCGTATTTCTACGCCGATGGTTCGGACTGTACTGCTGGAGGAAAGCGTCCTCATCGTTATCGCGAATCACTTTCTGCAAGACGAAGGCGGATACAATAATTAGCACACCCGTGACACCATAATAGCCTTGTACGGACAGGGGCTGCTCCAGGGTGTAAACGCCGATAAACTCAAATCCGCATGCGAGAATGAATGCAGCCCATGCCATAAACGTAAATGTAGGCGTGTTGCGTCGTCGGTAAAACGAATTTCTCTGAGCTAAATTAGGGTCCATCTGTTTCCTCCTCAGGGTTGTCTGCACGAGACATCCATAACTGGAAAAATTATAGCATGCAATCCGATTTATTGCAGCAATGACTTCTCATAGATCGTATAATCGCACCGATAGACGAACAAATACTTCCCATCGATAATGAAGCCCGTGCTCTTATCAATGTCTGTGGCGAAATAACTGACGCTGTTCCCAGAATAGGTGGCGAGCGGCTTACCGGACTGCGAACGGATCAGGATGATCATTTCTTTTCCCGTGGTCAAATTCTGAACGCCGTTAACAATTCGGTTGATGAATGGAATGGAGCGATCATTACTCGAGATCGTATTCGTCTTGGCGTATTCGGAGAACAGGTCAGTAAGTCCTTTCTCCGCAAGAATAAGCGAGCTGCCCACATGAGTCATGACCTTGCCGCCTACCGTAAAGCTGAGCACGCCGGACTTTTGCACCGTCTTCCCCTCTTTGTCCGTAATGGCGAACTTGTCATCAGCCCCGATGTCGATGGATTTGCCGGATACACGGTCAATGATGTTGCTGTCTTCGTCATACGTTTGAATCGTTGCCTCACGTCCCTGGAAGGCGCTCTTCAGCTTGCCGAAGTCGTTCGCGAACATGTTGCAGCCGGATAGCAAGAGCAGTGCTGCCAGTGAAATAAGTATGATGACGGATTTAATAGATCGCTTGCTCATCATGCGTGATGTGTTGTTCATTGGAATGAAGCCTCCCCTACATTTACATTACTCTTACATAGAGCTAATACTGGGATAAACAATAGAGACTATACTAACAATGAATAACCATCCTGTCTATATGGAGGTGTACCCCTAATTATGTATTACGAAGAAGATCGTGAACCGTTCGAAGAACGTGAGGATGATAAATCTTCCGACACCAGCAAAAAGTAAGAAGCCTCGGTAAGCCTCGACTATCTCCACCTTATGTTTCTTCTCCAATTGTGTTCCATCGTGCCGACAAAGATAAAAAAAGCTCCTATCGGAGCAACTCGGTGAAGCGGGTTCGTCTTTAGCGGTAACTTTTTATACCGAATCAGGATGCAACCTCTCGAAGTTTATACTTTCTGATTCTGTAAGGATAAACGCCTACGGCGTCCTTTGACGCCGTGCGTTTGCCGAGACGATGAACAATCAGCGAAGTTAATCATTCTGAATCGCCGAAGAAGACCAAGGCGCAGGCCTTGGTCTCTTAATCGTCTGGCGTGATAGCCAGATCATCGGAACTACTGTTACCCTTGGTGCTGCTGAATCAGGTCCATCTTCAATTGCCACGCCTTCGTGCTCAGATTGACACGATATGCTTCCGGATGTAGCTTGCGCAAGTATTCCGGCCAGAACAACCCCAATTGCTCAACATGGTGCGCCCGAATCTGATTCAGTGTAGGCAATGCATATACAAGCTCACCATCGGTAAAGATAGGTTTCAATAGAACAAGAGCTTCGTAATTCTCAATCCATTTGTTCATATACGGATGCACGGGATCGAACAGCTTCAGTCGTTCCTTCTGTCTCACATCGTCATCGTCGACAAGCGTGATGTAGTCGGCCTCCGCCTTGCCCGTCTCCTTATTGATAATGCGGTACACATCCTTGAAACCTGGGTTGGATACTTTCTCCGGATTGCCCGACACCTTGATGACCGGCACATATTCGTTGCCCTTCTCGCGGGCCACAAGCTTATACACACCGCCCAGGGCGGGCTGGTCAGCAGCTGTGATCAGCTGGGTCCCGACTCCCCAGACGTCAATCTTGGCCCCCTGTGCCTTCAGGTTCAGAATGATGTTCTCATCCAGATCGTTCGACGCGACAATCTGCACATACGGGAATCCCGCTTCGTCCAACATCTCCCGTGCTTGCTGCGAGAGGTAGGCCAAGTCACCGCTGTCGAGGCGGATCGCGTTCAATCGCTTGCCCATCGATTCCAGCTGGCGAGCGATCTTGATCGCATTCGGTACTCCGCTCTTCAGTGTGTTATACGTATCGACCAATAGCGTCACTTGATCGGGCAGCGCCTCAGCATATTGACGGAACGCCTCCTCTTCCGTCTCGTGCCCTTGCACCCACGAGTGTGCGTGCGTGCCTTTGGCCGGAATGCCGAACAGCATGCCGGCGCGCATGTTGGATGTAGCATGGAAGCCGGAGATATAGGCGGCCCTTGCACCCCATATAGCGGCATCCGCCTCCTGTGCCCGCCGCGTCCCGAATTCGAGCAGTACTTCGTGAGGCGCCACTTGCTTGATTCTGGCCGCCTTCGTAGCGACAAGCGTCTGGTAGTTCATGAAGTTAAGCATCGCCGTCTCGATTAATTGCGCCTCGAACACCCTCGCTTCCACGCGCAGCAGCGGTTCATTGGCGAATACGAGCGTCCCTTCTTCTACCGCGTACAAATTGCCGGTGAAGCGGAACTTGCGCAGTTCCTCGAGAAACCCTTCCTTGTAGTTCTCTTCCTGAGTCCGCAGATAAGCAATCTCCTCATCGCCGAAGCTCAAGCTCTGAATGTACTGGACGATACGCTCCAGTCCTGCGAATACGACATACCCGTTGCCGAAAGGCAGCTTGCGAAAGTACGCCTCGAATACGGCTTTCTCATGCAACGTCCCTTGCACCCAGTGGGCATACATCATGTTGATCTGATATTTGTCAGTGTGAAGCGTCAGGTTGTTGTAGCTCATGCTTGTCAGTCCTTCCACCAGGTGTCATAGACGGTCACGGGTCCCCGTCGCTTGTGCTCCGTCGCCAGGTAGCGTGCTTCTACCTTATGCATCGCATCGTCCTGCAATGGCTTCATCTCGAGGTAATCGTCCAGCTCTTCGTAGCTCATCCCGAGCGCATCTTCATCTGGCAACCCAGGCTTGTTGTCCTCGAGATCCGCGGTCGGCTTCTTCGTATACAAGTGTTCCGGGCAGCCTAACGCCTGCAATAGCTGCTTGCCCTGCCGCTTGTTCAGACCGTAGATGGGCGCAACATCGCAAGCCCCGTCGCCATGCTTGGTGAAAAATCCGGTGATCGCTTCCGCCGCATGGTCCGTCCCCAACACGAGCATGCCGTAATGGGCGCCGAGATCATATTGGACCTTCATCCGTTCCCGTGCCTTCGTATTTCCTTTCAAGTAGTCACTAAGCTGCTCACCAGTAGCGACCACGAATTGTTCCACGGCCGCATCGACCGCAGGTTTAATATTGACGGTCAAGGTACGACTCGGCTGGATGAACTGAAGGGCGTCCTGGCAGTCGGCTTCATCGCGCTGTACCCCATAAGGGAGCCGGACTGCAATGAACGAATAGCTGCCCCCGCTCGTTTCTGCATTCAGCTCATCAACAGCTATTTGCGCCAATTTGCCCGCCAGCGTCGAATCTTGACCGCCTGATATACCGAGCACGAACCCTTTTGCTCCTACACGAACGACATATTGCTTCAGGAAGCTTACTCTCCTGCGAATTTCCTCAGTGGCGTCAATTTGCTTAACTGCTTTCAAATCTTGTACGATGAGTCCCTGCATGTTGCTATTCGACATTAGATTCGTCCCCTCTACACTGTGATCGGTTGATTGTTCTGAAGGAGCGTAGCCCCGAGCGTATGTTGAAAATGAGTGAGCGCCCAGTCATGGCCCCCCAGGTTGAAGCTGGCAACAGCATCGGTGTGTACTCGGATTTGGAACCCTTTGTTGTAAGCTTCCACCGCCGTGTGCAACACGCAAATATCCGTGCAGACGCCAACCAGATGCAATTCCGTAATTCCGCGTTCCCGCAGCCGCAGCTCCAGATCAGTTCCACAAAAAGCGTTGTATCGCGTCTTATCCATCCAGTAAATGCGGTCCCGATTCCCCTCATACACAGCCTTCAGTTTCCCATAAAGCTCGCGTCCAGTCGTTCCACGTATATTGTGAGGGGGGAACAGCTTGTTCTCAGGGTGATACTCATCATCCTCGTCATGCAGGTCAACCGCCATCACAACGAAGTCACCTTGCTCCGCAAACTGCTGGGTTAACGCCGCAATACGCTCCTCAATGTCGATGGCAGGCTGCCCACAAGGCAAGCTCCCGATTACAAAATCCACCGTATAATCGATTACAATCAATGCTTTCATCAACGCTCATCCTCCTTCAATCGTGTCTATTTAACTGTAGATGGACAACGCAGGTACATACTCTGTAAAACGATATAGCTGTGCGGCACGTTGCGAATAGCGGTTCGACATCTTCATCTCCCCGGAGCGACTCCGCACTTGCTCAATAAGGCCTTCTCGGCTCTGGGTGGACGTGATCTTGCGGATGAAGTTGCGTTCCTCGAACTCGGGCACAACTGTCTGAATGACTTGATAAAGCTCGCTGATCGTGAATTCGTCAGGCAGAAACTGTTTCGCAATGGCAGTCGTAAGCATCTTCTGTTGAATCTGCTTGATCGCATCGTTCAGGATGAGACTATGATCGAAGGCAAGCTTCATCGCTAACGCCTCTTCTACCGGGAACAACCTCACATCTGCCGCATCGTCGGCCGCCCTGCGGTTCAGCAGAAGCTTCTCATTCACTAGCGCATAGAATGCATGGGAGATCATCCAGCCTCTCGGGTCCCGTCCTGGTGCGCTGTACACGTTGAAGTATTCGATATGGACGTCCGAGACGCCCGTCTCCTCCTCTAGTTCACGCTTGGCGCAATCGTGGATCGTTTCCGTATCGTTGGAGAACCCGCCTGGCAGCGCCCATTGTCCTTCATAAGGCCAACTCTTGCGCTGGATAAGCAGCACTTGAAGCTCTCGAAGCGGAAGAGACTTCTTCACGCCGCCCTTCTTCTCCGACGATGTAATCGTAAAGATGACGATGTCCGCTGGCGCACCGTCCGGGGTTCTGTACTTGCTGGCGGAATAGTTCGATGCATGCTCGTGCTCACTTTCACATTCGACCGGTTCCTTCATATTCATCACCTGCCCGTCATAACTATTTAATTGTCGTATTGATATTATCATTATGACATAATTAAAGCCGATGTCAAGTACATTGGATCGATTGTCATGGGTTGGGCCCTCCGGCCCGGGGAGTCACATCTATCTATTTACCTAGCGGAATAGGTAGATCCACTCATTCCGTATATGACACCAATCGATTAGAATGTTGAATGAACGCGAGTAATATACTGAACTATTATGATCTGAAAGAGGTGCTTTGTATGACGGTTGATTCCAGCGATGATGTGAAGAATAACAAAATCTACGCAGTTCTGGCTTACATAATCTTCTTCATCCCGCTTCTGGCGGCCAAAGATTCCAAGTTCGCGATGTATCACGCCAATCAAGGACTCACCCTGTTCCTGCTCTACTTGGCGGTCAATGTGGTGTTCCGCATCATTCCGTTTCTTAGCTGGATTCTGCTCCCGTTCGCCGGCTTGTTCTGTCTCGTTCTGGCGATTCTCGGTATCGTGAATGCAGCGAATGGCGAGATGAAGCCGCTGCCCCTCATCGGGCAGTACACGATTCTCAAATAAGGTTAACAGAAGTCAGGGCAAGGCTGTCCATACCGCCTTGCCCTGACTTCATAACCGGCACACATTAGAGTGCTCTTGATTCTGATTTGGCATCCGCAGGGAATGAGATATGAAAGCTTGTCCCCACTCCTACTCGGCTCTCTACTTTAATCTTGCCCAACATATTCTTAATAATGTTAAACGATACGAGCGTTCCCAGTCCGGTCCCTTTATCCTTCGTAGAGAAATACGGTGTCCCCAGTCGGTTCACTTGCTCGGTCGTCATCCCCGATCCGGAATCACTTATGATCATTTTCACTTCGTTGTTATGTTTCTTCGCCTTGAACTCCAATACTCCACCCTGTTCCATCGCTTCAATCCCGTTTTTGCCAATGTTGATAATGCTTTGCCTTAATTTCTGTCGGTCGCCGGACACGTATAGGCCCTCTTCCATCTCCACTCGCAGCTCGACCCCTCGTAAATTCGCATAAGAGGTTAATACCTTGCTGACATAAGTGATTTCCTCGCCAATGTCGATTAGCTCGACGATATCCGGATAAGGTCGGGCCAAGGAAAGATAGTCGTTAATGATCTGCTGAGCCCGGTCGAGCTCCTCCAAGCAGATTCTCCCGTACATTTGCCGCTTGTCCTGTGTCAGCTCAGACGTCTCGTACATCAACTGTATGAAACCCCTTACAGAAGTGAGTGGATTACGGATTTCATGCGCGACCGAAGCCGATATTACGCTGGCTAGTTTGATTTTCTCCGTATCGTACAACTCTTTTTTGAGCAGCATGTTTTTCTGAATAGCCTCAATGGTATAGACGGTAAGAGCAATCATCGCACATTCGATCAAATAAAAGTTCATATGCAGATTGAACACATAATCGGGATTAATCAGCAGGCTTGCCAATTTGCCGATCATCTTGGAACCTATGGCGAGTATGCCAATTGACACTATTTTGGCAACCAAGTTAATGGATCGGTATTTGGAAATCAGCAGAAGGCTAATCAATAAGCACACGGTGTCCGAAATCAGGGAAATGTATTGTCCCTGCCCTCCCCATGCAAGCCGGCTGAGAATGACGGAAATGTAGAGGAGGGTCGATACAAAGGGATTGCTGTATAAACAGGCGATAATGAACGGTGTAGTATGGAGATTCATCCGGAATCCATCCACATTGCTCACTGGAAAACACAAGCATAAGAGAATAGGAATAATAAATAGACCGAACAATAACGCATTCTTAAGTATTGGCTTTGCAGTAATTCGTTCTCTGAATATGAACTGGTAGAAAATAAGCGGGAATAGGATGAAAAATAGATTCAATAACAGAGTCTCTACTTTGTAATGATCAAACAACATCCTGGACCACCTACTTATGCTCGATTGAATAACAGAAAGGAATCTATTTCCTATTCTACTATACAACCTCCCGAAATTCCCAGTCTTATTCGGCCTTGAATCGGCTAATTGTAGCTTGTAATTGAGTCGCTAGCTCGTTCAAAGCTTCTGCAATGTCGGCAGTCTCATTCAAGTGCAACTGCTGATTGTGAGAGGTGCTTGTCACTTGTTGCGTTCTGTTGGATGACTGCTCCGCGATGCGGGCAATCGTCTCGATCGATGCCGTCACCTCTTCGCTCCCGGCAGACAGCTGCTCGGAAGCAGCAGACACTTCCTCCATCTGTCCCGCGATATGTCTCGTCGCAGCCAGTATACGGCTGAACACATGGTCAAGCTCACTGACCGAATTCAACCCGTTATCCAGATCGACAGCCCCTGCCCGCATGGCTTTCATGGCTGCTGCGATCAATTGACCCAATTCATCGATCACTTTCGCGATCTGGTCCGTGTAGGCTTCCGTATGTCCGGCGAGCTTCCTCACCTCGTTCGCTACTACCGAGAAGCCTCTCCCTTGTTCACCTGCTCTAGCTGCTTCAATCGATGCATTCAGGGCGAGCAGGTTCGTTTGTGCAGAAATATCCGTTATGGCCGAGACGATCTGGCCAATTTCCTGGGAACGCTCAGACAGCTTCTCAATCACCTTGAACACTTGATGCGTGGAGCCGGATAATTGATTCATCTGCTCCACGGCCGTCTGAACCGTACCGTTGCCTTGCTCAGCTTGCTGTAGCATCGTCTGCGACGCTTCGGCCACTATCCCGGACGACTCGGCGATCCGTTGGATGCCTACCGACATTTCCTCCATCGCTCTGGCGCTCTCTTCCGCTCCCACAGCTTGATGTTCCGCACCAGCAGCCATCGTCTCCATCGCGGTTACAATTTGTCGGCTGCCTGTCAGTGCATCGCTCATGCTGGCCGACATGGCGCTGCCAGACTCTGCTATCCGCCGCGAGTTGTCCTTCACCAACCTTACCAGCTGCATCAACTGGTTCATGAACTGATTGATTTCCTGGCTGAGCGTGCCAATCTCATCCCGCCCACTGATTGGAATGCGGTAAGTTAGGTCTGCTTCACCGGAATTGAGATTTCGTGCCGCATTCACGACCTGAGACAGCTTCCGGCCGACGACGATTCTCGTCAGCAAGTATAGGAGCCCCAACACGACGACTATAATGCTAGCGAACTCAATGACCATCGCCCTCCGTTGCTGGGCAATAAGGGCATCGTAGCTTTCCTTGGACAAGGCTACACGTACAGCACCCCAATGCTGTCCGTCCAAGTAGATCGGGTAGGAGATGTCCCACGTTTCCACGGTTTTCCCATCAATGATCCGATCATACTTTTGCAGATTCGGTTTATCCTTGTTCTGGTAGACTGCTGCGTTATAGCTGGTCGGATCGTTAAATATGCGGTTCGCTCTATAGCCTTGGCTGAGCAGTCCGGTATCACCCCAAGCATCCTTCGAACCGTCTCCCGATAGGCTGTAGGTGGAATTGTGCGTAGGGATGTAGCCGACAAATTCCGGATTCGCCGAGTACGCGATCGGGACAGCGAATACAACGGTCGGATCGATCAGGAAGCTGTCGATGATGCTTTGCCAGCGCATGTCGGTATAGGCATCATAAGCACTTGTGTACTTCAGCTCGTATTGCCCAATCGGTACCTTATTGCCATTGAACAGCTCAACCTGCTTGCTTTTATATGTAGGGTCTTGATTATTGCGCTTGTCACTTGCTGCACGGCTTTCCGGGATCACCGTCAACTGGTCGTTGAACATATTCTGCTTCAATTGCGCACCGCTGATCTTCGTACCGTCCGGCCACATGACGCCATTCTTCATATCCGATTCGGTCAGGCCTTCCAGGCTGTGAGATAATGAAACAGCCAGGCTGCTTCCCTTCTCCAGTAGTTGTCGTTCCACATCCTGCTGTATCGTCTTCCATTCGTAGCCGGTTAAGCTTAGAAGGACCACGAGCAAGACTGAACCCATAATAAGCAGGAATTTGTTCGTTAAGGAATTGGCTGATTTCAATTTGCTCACCTCTTGGTAAATATATGTAGTCTTTTTGGTTTCCCCATCGTATAGTGCTAAAGACCCGAAGTCAATTGGCTTCACTAATTCTCCAACTAAACTATGGCAATATGTTGACAATGAATATCTACCGTCAGATTGCACTGACGGTCCTTTGTCGTTTGAGTTCAGTTTGTCGCATGGGGAGGAAGTAGGCAGAGGGTTCCAACCGCTGTTGAAATCACGGCCCTTGGATATTAGTTTGGTCGTAGTTGGGCCGAGATTTCAAAGGCGGACGCTGACGCTTCTCCACCCCCTGCCCACTTCCTCTTCTGTACTTCTTTGCTTCAAAGCGTTACGTCTTCCGAGTGGCATCTTCTGATGCCGATCCCGTGATGGCCTTACTGGAGAGACACAACTGAGCAAGTTAACACTCCGGAATGCTGCAAATGTGGGATTTTCTCCCACTCCCAGTCAAAAGCTAATGGAATCCTGCAAATGTGCAGTATTTTATCGACCAAAATCTCGATTTCGCCCGAACTACGGCTAAAATGTTGAGCTTTCGCATCAATATGGAACTTTCGAATGCAAACGGATCAAAAATCATGCACTTTTGCAGGATTTGTGCGAATAAGCTCCACAACAATCGCTTTCTGCACAGCACCAACTTCCCGAATGTCGACTGAATCCCATTTATTCGACTAATTCAAGCTTGGGACAGCCTGGACTCCCCTACCCCAAAAACTTATACTAGTAGAGTGAAGGACTGGGCTACCACTCGGCTCTCTCTTGTTCCTTACGGATTCTTTTTGCCGATGCAGCAGGATTCACTTCATATTACGGCCTGTTGAATTGCTCGCACCTCCGTGGAGGTTACTTTGTCGTCACAGGGCTTCAACCTTAGGATCTCTCCACCAGTAGCCTGTCAGCTACGAGGCGACTTGGCTCTTACCTCGGCCGGACTTTCACCGTCTAGTTATGCGCAAGTACAAAAAAGCCTTGCAGACACAAGGCTTGTCTTCACTTTATGTGGTTAACTCACTGGATGTTCTTTATCTTACGCTTATAACTCTCCGAAGGCTTCCATAGGTTTAAAATACCCTTTAATACAATTGGGATTAATCACACATATTTGAATATGGTTCTTTTCCCTGAAGCCTGCTCCTGGGTACAGCTCGTTCCCTTCAAAGAACACACCCCGTACTGAATCGTATGGCTTATGACCCATCTCACGGTTGTACTCATGAACTGACTGAACAACTGCACAATCCAAGAACCGGAGAAGTAAATCTCGACTCTCACTTCCGCGACCACTTTTGTTCTCGGGTAAGGGCGTACCCAGCTTCTCTAGTTTAATCTTTAATATTTCATATCCCCGTTTTAGCACATCCAGAGAGCTTTGCTCTAATAAGTTCAAACAATGTCCAAGATCAATGACTGCCCCAATTGAAGCTGGTTCATTGATCATAATTCTAGATCTACCGGGCTTGTCTTTTAACATAAGTGCATAATCCATTGCCCTTTGGGGATTGTTCTCCCAAAAATAAATTCCATGCCCTAACCAATCATAGTCGTTCTCACTGGCTCTCATAATGTCTTGATGCATCAAAATTTTCTCGACAATTGTCTGATCACATCCATGAAAACCAAGCACGAAACTGGGGAGATTGGAATAGATCATTGCTTTTGATATTGTGGCATTAACTTACCATCTTTATCAACAATACCCGCTTTATTTAAAAAGTCTAAGGATTTTTCACGCGGCTCCTCGGTAATCTTTTTAATGTAATCATCCATTTGCTCAATATATTTCTTATGTTCAATGACAGTCATTGTCATCACCTCGCCCATTAATAAGTATATTATAACACAGCACAACCCGTACCCCCTATAGTTGTATACCTCAAAACTTAAAGAACCCCTTCCAGTCACAGAGACCGGAAGGGGTTCTTTTAGACATGCCTGATCATATGTGTTATCTAGCCTTCGCATGCAGATGCAGCTCGATCCCGGATGGATCATGCACAACCAGATGATCCTCGGCTTCAATCACAGCTATCCCAGTAGCCTCCAACCGGGTCCGTACCGCTTCCACACTGGCTGCATCTGGCAACACGACTGTATAGTAAGCGAGTCCAGACGCATTCGAGGCGGATAATGGCACGCCAGTGCCAGCCCATACGTTCAAGCCGAGATGATGATGATATTCGCCCGCCGCCACGAACAGGGCGGAATTCTCCATATGCGCGAGAAGCTTGAACCCCAGAATGTCGCAATAAAATGTTTTCGATTGCAGCAAGTCCGAGACGTGCAGGTGAATGTGGCCAATCGTTGTGTCAGGCGGCAATCCTATCCAAGGCCGATCTCCCGCCTCTTGCAGCAAGCCGTCCCAGTCAATCGGATCAACGGCCATGATGTACTCATTGTTCGCATCCCGCTTCCACTCGCTGCGCGGGCGATCCGCGTAGATCTCGATACCATTGTTGTCCGGATCGGCGATATAGAGCGCCTCACTGACCAGGTGGTCCGCTTGCCCGATATGAATGCCGCTAGCGATTAGGTTACGCAGAGACAGCCCCAGCGATGGACGGTCCGGTACCAGAATCGCGAAGTGGTACAGCCCGGCAGCCGACCGGCGGCTCGTTACGACGCCTCCTGGTATTTCTTGTAGAAACACCAGCGGGTGAATCCCGTCTACGGACATCTCCGCCGCATGGTTCTCTGCCTTAAGCAGCTTCAATCCCACCACGTCGCGATAAAATGCAACAGACCGCTCCAGATCGGTCACTTTCAATTTCACTTGTCCGATAACCGTATCCGGATGAATGCTGAAGGACATGCTCATCACCTTTTCCTCGTAATAGCGACACTGTATCGCATCTATGTTATCATACCCGGCTCTGTACAGGGAACCAGCCTGGGGCATGGATGATCGCTTTCCATAACGGGTCCGGAACAACCAACTGTTCTTGATCGTCTTCGGTCAGCGTAGTCCGAATGTCCGCTTCGCGTCCCTCTGCTACTTTGGCGACCCAATCGGGTTCCACGATAAGCTCACGGCCTAGAGCCACGAGAGAGATACCTGTCTGCAATGCCTGTAGAGCCTCGTCCGCGCTGCGAATCGAGCCTACTCCGATGACAGGCACCCGCCCTTCAGCGCGTTCCACAATCCATTCGATGCGGGATTTGCTGTCGTCTGCGCCACGCTTGGGTTGCGACCTGAGGTCCAACAACGAGACATGGATGTAGTCCAGCTGTTGATCCGCTAACGCATCGACTAAAGCGAACGTATCCTCCATCGTAATCCCTGGTGTTTCCGATTCTTCCGGGGAGAAGCGATAGCCGACCAAGAACGGATGCTTGGCATGAGCAGCCACAACCCGCTTCACTTCAGCCACAACCGCTAATGGGAATGCCAACCGTCGGTTCAAGTCGCCGCCCCACCGGTCATTCCGGCGGTTGGAATGTGGTGAGAAGAACTGCTGAAGCAAGTAGCCGTTGGCTCCATGGAGCTCCACGCCGTCATACCCGGCTTCGATCGCCCTTCGGGTCGCTTCGCCGAAGTCGCGGATAATCGCCTCGATCTCCGCATCGGTCAGCGCTCTAGGGATCGGGCTTCCAGCCTTCTCCGCCGCCACAGCGCTAGCACTGACTACATCGCCGTTCGGCACGAGATCTGGCGGACACAGCCGCCCACCATGGAAGATTTGCAGAACTGCTCGAGCACCCTGCGCTTGGATCGTGCTTGCAAGACGCCGTAAGCTCGGAATCATGTCGTCATGATCCGCCGCGAACTCGCCGGGAAATCCTTTGCCGTTCGGGGTAACATAGGTGCAGGCTGTGACGACAAGCCCTACTCCATTCGATCGGCGTGCGTAGTAGCTGACTTCCGCGTCCGAGACAGTGCCGTCAGGGTTGGAAGAGAAGTTGGTCATCGGGGCCATCAGGATGCGGTTCTTAAGCCGCACCCCGCTTCTTAGGTCGATGGCTTCGAATAAAGGTTGGTAGGTAGTGTTCACTGGTTTAATGCCTCCCATATGGTGAAATCTAGTCGTTATTGCAAGTGCTGGTTGACAAGAGCTTCGAGCTCCGCAAGAGATCGAACGCCGATGAGCGTTGACACGTCTACACCGTCCTTGAACAATTTCAACGTTGGAATGCTCATGACCTCGTAACGGTCAGACGTCTCTGGATTCTCATCCACATTGACTTTAGCAATCGTGACGGAGTCCCCCACTTTCCCGCTCAGTTCCTCGAGAATAGGAGCAATCATTTTACAAGGCCCGCACCAAGGCGCCCAGAAATCAACCAACACCAAACCTTCCTTCACCGTTTCCTGAAAATTAGCATCTGTAGTATTGACGATCGCCATTCCAATCCACTCCTTCATTAGTTAGTTATTATTAATCAATGAGTCGGTACAATCGATTCGAACTATATCGCTTGCCCTCGTCCAAGGTCTTCTCAGTAGGTGGAACCGTAGAGACGGCCATCTTCGCGCTGAGCTCATCGAACCATATCTTATCTTGCGTCATTAAGGCGAGCTCGATCAGGCCGCGCAGTTCTTCCGGCGTAGAGGGCGTATGATCCGGCAGCTTTTTCACTTTGGCCGCACTGGCATCGATTGAAGTCCCCACCGCCTCTTCCCTGTCGCACTGCGTTACCCATACTTTCAACCCTGCGCCGCCTCCACTTACGGACTCGACGAAACCTATGAACTTCTCGTCAGCTTGCGAGGTGCCGCTTACCCAGTCGCCTTCTTGGATCAACAGTGTTGGATTCATTCTTCATCACCCTCCTGCATGATTTTTCGGAAAATAAACTGTCATCGTTTCTGTAACAGATTGAATAGAAAAAATTACTTTTTCTCAAGCTGTGCGGCTTTCACCCGGTTAAGCACATCGCGGATCGTCATCTGCTGCAAGTATTCGAGCAAATGCTGTTCGGCTTCGCAAAATATATGATCCATGACATCCGCCATATTGCAGGCAACCATACACTTCTCATCTTCATTACCGGAAAACCAGCTTGGCTTGATCGAGCCGATAGAAGTCGCAGTGTAAATCTCGGCCAATGTAGCCTGTTCAGGACTACAATTCAGCAAATAACCACCGCCGATCCCTTCCTTCGTAGCGATATAACCATGCTTCTTGAGACAGCTCATCACCTTGCGCAAACGTGACGGGTGGGTGTTCACATTGTGGGCGATGACTTCGCTTGTGGCCATACGATCCGGCGTATTGGAAAGAAACACCAGGCTGTGTACCGCGATCGTAAATTCACTATTCACCCTCTACCGCCCCCTTTCCGCTTGCTTACTGTTATTATATTTATTACAGTTTGAACTGTCAACACTTTTTACACAGTTTAACTTAAATGTTGTGAGCGTTGATTTCGGTTAGATATTTTACATTATGCGCATCTTATGATTGTATTATGGGTAAAGGAGATGATCGTTATGAGTCAAGAAAGCCATTCCTATTCGTTAGCCACATTTGCCGGAGGTTGTTTCTGGTGCATGGTGAAGCCGTTCGACGAACAACCGGGCATTATAAAGGTCGTTTCCGGGTATACGGGCGGCCATGTAGTGAATCCTACTTATGAACAAGTATGCTCCGATACGACCGGTCATTATG
Source organism: Paenibacillus sp. P4_E11 (assembly GCF_056401635.1). Taxonomy (NCBI): domain Bacteria; kingdom Bacillati; phylum Bacillota; class Bacilli; order Caryophanales; family Paenibacillaceae; genus Paenibacillus; species Paenibacillus sp. P4_E11. The sequence continues at coordinate 99,966 of NZ_JBFUIX010000004.1, forward strand.
AAGCGGTTCAAATTACGTTCGATCCTGCGTTGTATTCCTATGAGCGCTTGCTCCAGACATTCTGGCAGTCGATTGATCCTACGGATGCCGAAGGCCAGTTTGCGGACCGGGGTCATTCATACAAGTCAGCGATTTTCTATCATAATGAGGAGCAGCGGGAAGAAGCCGAGCAATCCAAGCAGCAGTTGACGACAAGCGGTGTATTCCAGAAGCCGATCGTCACCCCGATCCTACCAGCACACACGTTCTACGAGGCAGAGGATTATCACCAAGGCTATTATAAAACAAACCCGGTGCGCTACAAATCGTACTTCGCCGGCTCAGGTCGTGAGGCGTTCCTTAAGGAGCATTGGAAGGATGCCAAGAAAGAAGCTGAATTAAAAAAACGTCTCACGCCTATTCAATATGAGGTGACGCAGAACAACGGGACGGAGCGGCCTTTTCAGAATGAGTATTGGGACCACAAGGACGACGGCCTCTATGTCGATATCGTATCTGGCGAGCCGCTGTTCAGCTCCCTCGACAAGTTCGATTCATCCTGTGGCTGGCCTTCCTTCACGAAGCCTGTAGAGGAAACTCATGTAACCGATCATGTCGACGTTACACATAACATGATCCGAACGGAAGTGCGCAGCAAGGAAGCAGACTCGCATCTGGGCCATGTGTTCCACGACGGACCGGGGCCGACCAAGCTGCGGTATTGCATCAACTCTGCCGCTCTACGTTTCATTCCGGTTGATCAGTTGGACAAGGAAGGGTATGGCGATTATAAGCCGTTGTTTGGCAAATAAGGAGATACCTAAAACACCAGAGCCGAATGATGGCTCTGGTGTTTTATTTGGGATTTTCAGTTGGGGAGCGGGAATGCGACCCCCTTGTACGGGCTGTCGATTCATTGTGAACATAGGAGTGGAAAGTGAAAAAGAGGACCCCGGCGAGTTTTGGCTTGAACCTCCATACCACGAAATCCCTTATACAATCATAGGAGGTTCAAACAAGATGTTTGAGCTCACGAGGGTCCTTTTTCACTCGGAACGGCCATTCATCGATGAATCGACAGCCCTTGTACCCGATCACACAACCGTATTCCTCCCCGGATGCAACCATCAAGCAATCCTCCTCAGGAGCGTAAGCCAGGCAGGAAATGACATGGATCACCGCCCATTCCGAATCGATATCGCGCAGCGGAGCATGGTCTTTCACAACACGTGGCCTCCCCAAATCGATAAAGCCGCGTTGCCGCGAGAAATGGAACACGTGACCCGCATCCCTCACATCGCCGTATACGCCAAATACTTCGTCCCCGTTGCACTTAATGAAGTTTCGCAGCGAACCGCTGGCATACAATCGTCCATAAGTGGTCGTAATCCGTAGGTCCGAAGACAATGTAAACAGCAGCCCATCTTGCGTTCCCGCGACCACGGTGCCATCTGCCATTACGGCTCCGCCTGTGATTGTAGCTCGGAATGCCCTTCCGCGAATGGAAGGAGCTGCAGGGGCGGCCGATTCGTTCGTCTGCTCCACCCGATTGTAGACGAGTAGCTGATCGTTCGTGCCGGAGAGCAGGAGTCGATCCGCATCCAGCGCGATCACGTGCGCATCGCTCGATACCAGCTTGCAGTTCGGCAGGAGGCGGAGGTGTCCAGACGCCACATCGCAATCATAGAGAGCGCCGCATCGATCGCTCGCCAGCAGTTCATTCCGGGCGAAGCCACCGTAGAGCTTCGCAAGCTCTATCTCCTTCGGCGCCTTCAGGTCGACAGTGCAGGTGAAGGTTGCCAGGTCGACAAGGACGATGGATCCGTCCGTGGTCAACACGGCAACCACTCTTTCGCCCACATCGACGCAACTAAGAGGCGCGCCTCCTTCATAGACCATCGCGATGCGACGTGCTCTATCGCCCATGAGGTCGGTCTCCGTCACATACAGGCTTCGCTTACCGCTGACCGTGTATACTTTCCCATCTACCGTCCGAACGTGCCGGACTGCGGTATCGCTCCAGCGCATCTGCTGATGTAAGGGCAGTGTCCGGGTTGCACCGGCTTCGATGTGCATAAGAGCGGCGCTGCCGACCCGATTCCAGTCCGGTTCGTTGTATGGCCTCAGCTCTATGGCTGGCGACTCGGAACCCGGCGGCTGCAGGCGCTTCACGTCAACGGCGGCTATATAAGGGGAGAACTCACCGCAGACGTCCACCATGTGCAGCCAGCCGTCCCGGTCGAAGATCATCTCGCAAATATACTGGGAGTCTTTGCCGTCCGGTGCGATCAGGCCGAGATTCTCAGGTTCTCCGCCGTTCAGCACATCCCATCGGACGAGTCGAATCGGATAATACGTATCATACGTTTTCAATCCGTAATAGATCACGAAGTCGTCGTCCGCCGCCAATCCCCCAATTCCGTACGGCTGGACTGGCTGTTCGTGGCGAAGATGGATGGAGCCGTGCCGCGTCACCTCCAGCGTATCGGGGTGAAGCTCGAGCAGCTCACCATCCATGTTGTTTACCAGGAACAAGGAGTTCCGGGGCGAGTGAAGTGCGAAGATGAACTGCCGCCTGAACTTGTTCCCGTTGGGGGAGAGGAAGCTCACCTTGAGGTCCTCGATCTCGTCCAGCTCGGGGTCATACCGCCATAGTGCTCCCGTGTAGGAGCTGCCATACAAGCGGCCCTTGGCGTCCTTCACCAGCCTGCAAGAGGAGAACTCCGATACTTTACCGTAATCCTTAACCTGATTCGACTCCAGATCGAGCCTGTAGAAATGCCCGCGCATGTACCCGAGAAAATAGTAGTACCGCGGATCGTTCCCCAGCATGCCGCCATAAATACTTTCTCGAGGAACAGGGATTCCTCTGACCTGCACCTCATTCGTATCTGGGTCTACGATCATCAGTATCGAGCCCGGGTAGCCTTCCCACGGATGCTCGTAATGCTGCTCGTACATCCATTGCAGATGGCCGGGAGCGGGAGCGGTGTTGTGTGTAGCCATAATCAGTCTGCCGTCCGGGAGAAAATCGATGCTCGTATGGATCTTGCTCGGCGGCATCTGCTCCGGATCGACGATCCAGATGTCCGCCACGTCGAACATAAGCCGCAGCTCGCCTGTCTTGGGGTAATATTCGTACAGCAAGGCCGTCAGCGGCTTCTCGTTCTCCCCGCATACGCTGATGAAGAAGCGGTCGTCGGGGGAACGTACAAAATCCCAGACGGCGTTGTGCCCTTGTTCGTTCGGCAGCTGGGTGAACCGGGTGTGCTGCTTCGGAAGCCCCGCCAGCATATTGTGTACCATCGTCAACCCTCCGTTAGCGGATAGCAGCGGATTTCATAGAGGGCCGCCGAAGGATCGCCGTTCGTGGCTAAGATCGTGACTCGCAATCGATCGGTTAGAATCCGGCCTGGGGTCGTCTCTATGACACGCCTGCGCTGGTAATTGTCCTGCAGTCTCCCGATCTCCACCCACTCACCTTCGACGTACGCCTCTGCCACCAGATCTTTGGGACATTCCGGCGCCTTGTAAAGTCCTGGGTAGCTGCGATAGTCCCGCAGCAGATGCCCATCGAATGTCAGCTCTATCCGCCCTATCTCCTCGGGCTGCTCCCACGCAAGCTCCAGCCATTGCGGCAGCGGGCTTGCTGGATCGGAGCGCCATACATTCGGGCCCCGATAAGGCCGAGTAACGCCGCTCAAGATGTTGGCGGGGCCATAACACGCCTGGGCAGGGTCGATTCGAAAGCCCATCATCACCCCCGTGCCGTACCGGCGCATCTGCCCGTTCCCGAGCTCGAAGGCACTGACGTGGCCAGGTTCGATCCTGTCGGCGTGATGCCAACGGACGTGCGGGTTCGCCAGCAGATCCAGCCGGACGTACCCGCCACGCAGTGCTGATACGTCCAATCCCAACGGCCAGCTCACCCACTTTCCCACCCCCGGCTCCACTTGCAGAACAGCGGTCGCAAGCGGCTGCCCCGGCTCGATCCGGTAATCCCACACATGCTCGACCGCATACAGCCGGGCCTCGACGAGTTGGGTGTTGTCCGTTTCGTTGCTGAGCCAGACGTCCAGCGTTTCGATGCGATCCGCGCCGACGGCAATCCACTGGCCGCGCCGACGCTCCAGCGCGTCGCCTGCCTGCCCGCCGTCAGCTTGATCCGGCGGCGGTCCCGAGCCGACCAGCAGCGCCTCGCTGCTCGCTCGAACGACGGCCCGACGCGCGCAATCATGCGCGTCTTCGTTCCCGACGTTCGGCAAGAAGCAGCCATCGCGCAGCAAGGCCTGCTGCACATCACCAATCGCCCGCTCCGCCGTCTCGCGGACGGTAAGGCCGCGGCGGACGGCCAGCGCCGCCGCCGTTCCCGCCGCCTGGCCCATAATGGCCGTCGTCCCCATCACACGCACCGTACCGAGCGCGACATGGGTGACGCTGACGTTGCGGCCAGCCATCATGAGATTATCCTTGCCCTTGGCGATCAGGACACGCAGCGGAATGCCATAAGGGCCTACATAGCTCTTCGCCATATAGGAAGCGGAGCCCCCTTCGACCGCTGCCTTCTCGCTAAATGGGGCCAACAAGCCGCCAGGTTCATGCAGATCGATGAACCAGCCCCCATAGGCGATTTCATCGGGGAACACCGTCTTCTGCAGCGGGTCATGCTCCGTCATTAGGTAGTCGCCCATGATACGGCGGCTCTCCCGCTTCCCCGGCACCTGCCCGACCCAATCAAGGGCGTAGGTTGCCGCCTCGTCCTTGAGCCGTGGATCTCGGTTCTTGATCCAATCCCAGACACCCAATACATGCCGGGTCAATTCGTGCCGCAGCGTCTCGTTGTCATAGATCGTATGCCAGGGGACGGACAGCTCGATCCACCAAAACCCGCTGCGCGGATCGCTCGGCCACCTCCCCCGCTTGTAGAAAAAGTCCGGATTATCGTACCGGACCGCCCATTCCGGTGCGGTGAAGGGAACGGGGTAGCCTACGTCCTTCGCCTTGAAGTGGATCGAGTTGCCCATCACGGCTTCACTCGCCTGCTCCGGCGCGTGCGGTTCGCCGAATTCGTGCCGGCTCTCCGTCCCAAGCCGCCATTCACAGCCGGCCAGCGCCGCGACGAGCCCGTCTCCGGTACAGTCGATGAACGTGCGCGCCCGCAGCGTCAGCTCTGTCTCCGCATGGCTGACTCGAGCGATGACTGCCTCAATGATCCGCTCATCACCTTCCGCCAGCACCACATCCGTTACAGCCGTATTCAGCCGCAGTGTCAGGTTCGGCGTCGTCATTGCCATGTCATACTGCACAAGATCCCACACGCTGTTGATATACCCGTTGTCGAAGGTCGGATGCTCGTGGTTGCGGGCTCGCTCTTCGATCAGCAGCTCCGAGATGATGCCCGTTTCTCTCGCGTAGGCGTGAAAGCTCGCGGCCCCCTGTGGGGGCACGCGAATTTCCGATGAGCTGTTGCCGCCGAGCACCGCACGGTCCTGGACCAGACACACGCTCGCGCCATGGCGAGCAGCGGCGACGGCGGCGCTGAAGCCCGCAAGTCCGCCTCCGCAGACGACCACGTCATATCGTTCCTCAATTCGCCGAGGTTCGGCTTTGTTGCCGCTCCCCGAACTCACTTGATGTACCCCAAATCTTTCAATAATTTATCCACTTCCTGGGTGCGGGCCGGGATGTTGAACTTCGTATTCACCGCTTGGACGTAATCATTCCATTCCGACATATTGCGTTTGTTGTACATGAATTTCACCATTTCCTCATAGATGAACCGGTCATCGACGACCGCGCCTTCCGGTGGCGGGACGAACTGGCTGTACACCTGAATACGCGGCTGATTGATGGCAAAATCGATATATTCTCCTTGGTTGGCGAATTTGGCTTTCAAATACTCCATCTCCGAGCGGCCGGTCAATTGCTCCTGATAGCCATAACCCAATTCTGACATCGCCGGTAACGCGACGACCTTCCCGTTCTCCAGCTTGTAATGAGTGCCCTCGACCCCGTAGTTGACGGTCAATTGTCCTTTGCCGGGTTCCGTGATGTAATTGAGATATTCCAACACTTTGTTCAATTTGTCCGGCTGCTTCTCCAGCGATTTGGGGATCGCGATCAGACCTTGCGTATTGCCCACATCCCAGATGCCTTGATACTTGCCGCCAGGTCCGGTCAATGCGTCCATCTGCAGCCACTCGGCGTTCGGGTTGATTGCTTTCCATGTTTTTTGTGTTGCGTCCGTAATGATGCCGGACCAGTTGATGTAGATGACGCCGGCTTGCCCCTTGAATACTTTGTCCGTCGGGTTCTGGTTCGTCAGGATCTCCGGATCTACGACACCGAGCTTGATCAGATCGGCAATGTAGGCAATCGCATCCTTCATGGCCGGATCGGCGGACGAATATAGCGCCTTGTTGTCCTTGATCATCCAGTTCCCGGGGTTGGCTACGCCAAATGCTGAGAAGATCCCGCTGAACGCCGGCGTATCTGACCCGGTCAGACCGAATGTATCCTTCTTGCCGTTGCCGTCCGGATCGTTCTCAGTGAAGGCGACCAGCACCTTCTTGAACTCTTCCAGCGTCTTCGGTGGCGTAAGACCCAGCTTCTTCAGCCAATCACCGCGAATCCAGTAAGTCGCCATCGGCACCGTCTGCCGCTTATCAAGGGAGTAGATGATGCCTTTGTACTTGCCCCGGTTCAAGTCGGATGGCGTATACGCTTTCTTAATATTCGGCATTTTGTCGATGTAAGGTCCCAGATCCAGAAGCAGATTCTGATCCGCCAGCTGCTTCAACGTCTGTTTGCCCACCGAGAACAGATCCGGCGGTGTGCCCCCTGTAATTCTTGCGGTAAGAACCTGATTGTATTCGGTTACGCCTATGTTGAAATCCATCTCCATATTCAAATCTTTGTTTAACTGCTGCACGATCGGATCTTTGTCCTGCGGTGGATTGCCTCCGCCTCCTTGAATGAAGACGGAGATTTTCACCTTCTCCTTCGGAGTCGAAGCCGTCTTCACAGGTTCGGCAGAACCCGACGGGGACTGTGTCGCCGATCCGCCCGATTGTCCCCCTCCGCCGCAACCCGCCAACACCAATCCGGTACTGACCAGCAACGCCAGCGTACTTGTCGCCCACTTCCTCTTCATCGTGTAACACCCCTTCATACCAGTTTTTTATGTTAACCCTTGACCGATCCGAGAAGCACACCCTTGGTGAAGTGCTTCTGAATGAAAGGGTAGACAACTACGATGGGCAGAGCGGTTAGGACGACAGCTGCCATCTGAAGCGTGATGGTCGGCAGCGTTTCTTCCACGTTCAGCTCGGCCACCTTCCCTTTGTTCAAAATCCCCTGCAGCATCACCTGCAGCGGATGCAGCCTCCGGTCGCTGATATAGATGAGCGCTGCGAAAAACTCATTCCAGTGGCCCACCGCGTAGAACAATCCGATGGTCGCCATGATCGGCAGCGATAAGGGCAGCACGATCCGCACCAGAATGCTCGTTTCCCCCGCCCCGTCTATCCGCGCGGCTTCGTCCAGACTTTCGGGCAAGCTTTCGAAGAATGATTTCATCACCAGCAGATTGAAGGAACCGATTGCGCCAGGCACGATCATCGCCCATACGGAGTTGAGCAGGCCCGTCGCCTTCACGATCAGATACATCGGGATCATCCCGGCGCCGAACAGCGTCGTGAACACGATCAGCAAAAGAAAGATGTTACGTCCCGGCAAGTACTTCTTGGTCAGCGGATAAGCCATCAGCGACGTCAGGACGAGATTGATGAACGTGCCTACAACCGTGATGAATACCGTAACACCGTAGGCGTATGGAACCATGCCATCATTCAAAAAAGCTTTGTAGGCGGCAAAGGTGATGTTGCGTGGAATGACCAGAAACCCGCCATGCTTCAGCACCTCGCTATAAGGCGTGAGGGACACACTGACCACATACAGCAGTGGGAAGATTACGCTTACGCAAAGCGCAATCAGGGCGATGTACACGAGGGCCAAGTATACCCTGTCTTTCCATATCGTCACCATATGGACCCCTCCCATCGCTTCGCCAACCGATTCGCACCGATGATCAGGACGATGCCGATCAACGATTTGAACAGGCCTACTGCCGTTGCCAGGGCGAAGTTCATCTCCACGAGACCGACGCGGAACACCCAGGTGTCGATAATATCCGCAACCGGATACACATGAACGTTGTACATGATGTAGATTTGTTCGAACCCGGCATCGAGCACATGCCCCAACCTCAGCACGAGCAAGAGCAGAATGACACTGCGAATGCCGGGAATCGTGATGTGCCAGATCATACGCAACCTTCCAGCACCGTCGCACCGCGCCGCTTCGTATAGGGAGGGATCGATCCCGGCGATTGCAGCCAAGTAAATAATCGCGCTCCAGCCGACATGCTGCCATATCCCGGTTGAGACCAGGATGGTGCGGAACCAGTCGGTTGACGTAAGGAACGGAATCGGCTGCCCGGTCCAGTCCTTAATCCATTGATTGACGAGCCCATCCGTCTGGGACAGCAACGATATGACCAAGCCATAGATGATCACCATCGATAGGAAATGGGGCAAATAACTGACCGTCTGCACGAATCGTTTGAAAAACTGATGGCGCACCTCGTTCAGCATTATCGCAAGGATAATCCCAGGCGGCATCCCCCAGACCAGCTTGTAAAGACTGATGAGCAGCGTATTCCGCAGCGTCTGCAAAGCGTACGGGCTGTCCCAGAATGCTTTGAAATACTTATACCACGGGTCCGCCCACGGACTGCCGATGATGCCTTTGACGATGTTGTAATCCTTAAAGGCGATGACCGATCCGTACATCGGCGCGTACACATAGATCGCGTAATAGAGCGCGCCCGGGAGCAGCATGAAGTATAACGCCCGGTACCTCCATATGTTCATCCAAAGCCGCTTGCGCGCCGACGGCGCTATCCATCCAACCGCCCCGACGGGTTGACTTTTCACTGTGCGTCCCTCCCTTGTTTAAATGTGTCTTTACCGTCATCCTAATTATAGCGGGGCCCTCTCGGGCAAAATATACAGCGCTTACATGATAATGTCAGATTATCAATGAAGTTGTTTGCGTGCTCTTTCAGCTGTGCGGGTCGGGTTTGTGGGCTCGAGCGCCGGTGGGCGTTGCTCTAAGGCGGTTTTTGAAGCTGCCGATCCACGTAGTGCAGCTGGCCGCTATAACGCTGTTTCATCACCTTATTTCACCGAAATTTATCAAATTTACGACATAGCGCTGTTTGATCACCTTATTTTGTATGTTTTCTCCAATTCCCTCTGATTTCCGATACCATAGAGTGATGAAATCACCTTATTTTTCTAGATGAATCCCCTTACCGGAGAATAGAGTGAAGAAACCACTCTATTTGCTCCTTATGGGTAAAAGGAACCTTTCCGCAGGCCAACTCTGTCTCTTTTTCCGCCTTACAACACATTTCACGCTAGTGGGGTTGCTCTTAGGCGTTTGTTGAGGCTGTCGATTCATTATGAGCGCAGGAGTGGAAAGTGAAAAAGAGGACCCCGGCGAGTTTTGGCTTGAACCTCCATACCGCTAAATCCCTTATACAATCAAAGGAGGTTCAAACAAGATGTTTGAGTCACACGGGGGGCCTTTTTCACTTGGAACGGCCGTTTTTGCTTCAATCAACCCAAATAACCGCAGGCACAAGCCTACGGCAAAGGGATCACGATCGTCACTTCCGTCCACTCTTCCGGCTGGGACCGGATTCTCAAGCCGTAGGCCTCTCCATAATGGAGGCGAATCCGCTCCTGCACATTGGACAGGCCGATGCCATTGAATCGGCCCGGCATGCCTTGATGCTCTACCCTCTCGGGTGGCGAGGATGCGATTGCCGCCGCGATCTGAGCCTCGGTCATGCCGGTCCCGTCATCCCGCACGGTCAAGAGCAGCTTGCCCTCCTCCACGTAGGCACGCACGAGCACCGTGCCCGTGCCTCTCTCCGCGAGACCATGGAAGATCGCGTTCTCTACAAGCGGCTGCACAATCAGCTTCTGTACCGGAATTTGCAGCAGAGCAGGGTCGATGTCTTCGGCGAACCGGAAGGCGTCTCCATATCTCACGTTCTGGATTTGCATATATTCCCGCAGCGCCTGCAGTTCCTCCTCCAGCTTGACGAATTCGCTCCTGCCGATACTGTAGCTCAACAGCCCGATCAAAGCGCGAATCGTGTCCTCCACCTCCCGAACCCGGTGCTGCTTGGCTAAGCTGCCAATACAGGCCAACGTATTATACAGAAAATGCGGGCGAATCTGGTGAAGCAGCAGCTCCAGCTCCATCGCTTTCTTGCGCTCCTCATTCTCACGGACGGCGGCGAGCAGCTCCTGTATGCGGCCGAGCATCGTGTAGAAGCTGTTAGAGAGCCGGCCGATCTCGTCGCTGCGTTGGATTTGCCGGTACGGCGCGGCGAAGCGCTCGCCGCGAATGCGGTCCATCTGCAGCGCCAGCCGGTTGATCGGCTTCGTGAAGTGGCGGCTGATCGCAAGCGCGAACAAGATTAGCAGGGAGAACCACAAGGAACCGATGCTGACGAACCGGATGAACAGATCACGCGTAGCCGCTCGGAAATCCCGTTCGTCTGTCATAGTGACGAGGTACCAGTCCAGCTCGTTCGGCTTGCTCTTCACCGCCATCAGCTTCCCGGCGGCCCCTTCTACGGTGCTGATGCCTTTGGGCAGTCCGATGAGCTCACTCACGAAACGGGCGTCCATTTCAGGCGGCAGGGAGGCGGGCTTGAACGGCACGATTTTGCTGAACGCGTCGTACGACACAATATGGCCTTGCCCGGTGAACAGGGCGAAGCCTTGCTCTGAATTCTGCAGCAGCTCGAACAGCCGCCTCGTCAACTGGTACGTGTTCATCTCCGCGAGAACAGTACCCATTCCATTCTTCAAGGTAAGCACGAACGCGATCGTCGGGCCGGTCAGCATGGGCGAGTAATAAGGCTCGCTCCACTTGACGAGTCCCGGCGTTTCGTCTGCAATGCGGAGCATCGAAGGCAGCCCGGGATGACCGACCATCTCGTAAGCCACTTGGTTGCTCGAGACGATCACCTCGTCCACGCTTCGCTGGACATAGAGCGTCGAGATTTGCCCGTTGTTCCGGTCGATCTGGTCACGTAGCTTCTGCTGCAGCTCCTGAGGTCGATCAAGCAGCTCTTGATCCAAGCGCTCGGACAAACTGATCAGAATGTTGCGGATGTTCTGCAAGTACAGATCGAGGTATTGCCCCGTCCGCTCCATGAACATCGTCATGTCGTCGGACTTTTGCCGCGTCAGTGCTTCCCGGGAGCTGCTGAGCGCGCTGTACAGGAGCCCGGAGAATACGAGAAGGGAGGCGAGCGCCAGCGCTAGAAACAGCTTGACGAACATGCTGCCGAACAGCCCGCGCAGCTTACCCATGGCTGCCTCTATAGTCGCGTGGGTTCCGGCCGTAGAGCTGGTAGAACACATCCGAGAAATGCCGGTAATTAGGAAAACCGGTCTCTGCCGCCACCTCATATACTTTCATGGGGCTATGTCGAAGCAAATGCGCAGCCTTCTCCAACCGATTTCGCTTCACATAATCCTGGAAGCTCTCTCCCGTTTCCCGACGAAACAGCAAGCCCAAGTAATTCGTGCTCAAACCAACGTGCGCCGCCACGGTCGGCAGATCGATTGCTTCGCCTAGCCGCTCAAGGATGTAACTCTGCGCTTGGCGGATTTCGTATCGTTTGTCTATCTTCTCTTCCCGTTCGTTACCCGCCCGGTCATCCTGGGAGAGACGTCCCTTGGCCTTCTGCAAGGCGGCGATCAGGTCTTCGTCGCGGTATGTGCCCTTGAGCAAATAGTCGCAGGCGCCTAGCGCCAATGCTTGGCGGGCGTAGTCGAACTCGCTGTGACTGGTGAGCAGGATGACCTGGATCTCCGGCTGCCGTTCCTTCAGCAACCCCGTCAACCGCAAGCCATCCATCACCGGCATGACGATGTCGGTGACGACGATACCGGGCCGCACCCGTTCGCACAGCTCCAACGCTTCCTGGCCGTGGCGAGCTTCTCCGGCCAGCTCACAGCCGTACTGCGCCCAGTCGAACATACGCAGGCTTTCGCGAATAGGAACTTCATCGTCGACAATCGCCACCTTCGTTCGGTGCATCGGAATCCCTCCCCTCACAGATGGACTGTATAGGCTGTAAAGGCTTACATGATTTCCTTATTATAGTATGAAAGGATACCGGGCGAACAGGTGAGCGGATAGTAATAATGTCAGAAAATCAACGAAATAAGTCGCCAGCCTCTCTCCTGACGTGTCCGATTGCCCTGGGCTTCAGCCAATTGAAAGGAATGGAAACGATTGCTTGGCAGAGACAATATTTGGACTTATACTTAAGTTGTCATGTGATTGTAGTTCCAGAGTAACGATTCGAAGGGCCTATTGGGGCCTACATAAGTGAGGGGGGTACTATGAGAAAATGGGGTTTGTTAGCAGTCATTGCAGCCTGTCTCTTATTCACGGGTTGCAGCAGCGCAGGAACCGCTCAGACCGGAGCCGCCGCACACGATCACAAGCCCGAGCTTGATGTGAAGCTAGCCATATCCGGCAGCCAGGTCACAGTTACCATAGCCAGTGACATGCACATCTCACCCGAGCACTTGGGGCAAGCGCGGAAGCAAGGCGAGGGTCACATCCACATCTATCTGGACAACGGAGAGAAGATCGTCGCGACCACAGGGGAACAAGTGTTAAAGGATCTTGACAAAGGCCCCCATACATTGAAGGTCTCCCTGCACAACAATGATCATACTCCCTATGATGTAACGAAAACGATCGATTTTGAAATCAAATAAGCTTCCCTGGGAGATCAGCCGTGCTTCGTACATTAAGCTTGCAGTACCGGATTGTCATAATCGTAACCGTCATTACCTTTCTGATGATGTCTGTTATCGTCTCCTTCGATTCCTACAGCTTGCAGAAGTCCGTAGAGGAAACTTACGTCAGTCAGTTGAACGGCATGACAAGCGCCATTAACGGAAGATACGAAGAGTCTCATTCTTTCGATGACGTCCAGCAAATATTTGACTATATCCAATATAGGAATAAAGACATTCTACAGCTTACGTTATATGGGAACGAACAAGTTCTGGCTTCAACGGACCGAACTCGCGTCGGGCAACCTGCCCCACTTGAGCTGCAAATGGTCCTGGACAATAGCGAAATCCAAGTGACCCATCTATTCAAGCACGAGAATGGCATTCCGACTGGCCTACTCACAGCTCCACTGAAGGAAGATGGCGTAACGATCGGAGCGATCGAACTGCACTTGAATACGTCTGAGAACGCGGCCCTGATCAAGAAGCGGATTCAATTCAGTGTGATGGTCGGGCTCTCGATCACCTTGTTACTGCTTGTCGCGCTATCTTTTATCATCCGCAAATTACTCATTCATCCCTTACTTCAGATTCGAGAAGCGGCCATATCCGTCAGACAGGGTGCTCCTTACAAAGAAATCCCGCTGAATGCCAGTCAGGAGATTAAGGAAGTCGCCACCGCTTTTAACGATATGGTCCATAATCTCGAGGGCCGTTATAAGGAATTGCAGCAAGCGATGGGTACAATCCAACAAGCGCAGAAGCAGTTGGTCGAGTCGGAGAAGATGGTTGCCTTGGGCAACCTGGTCGCCGGCGTTTCCCACGAAATCAATACACCTATCGGGATTGGCGTAACGGCCGCCTCCTATATGGAAGAGAAGTCCAAGGAATTCCAAGCGTTGTACCAGAGCAACAAGATGAAGCGATCCGATCTCGACGACTATCTTCGGACCGTCAGCGAGACGACTGGGATGATCCAGACGAATCTGCAGCGCGCTTCCGAACTTGTGAGGAGCTTCAAGCAAGTTGCTGTCGATCGTTCCGTGGAGACGAAACGCAGCTTCGCCATCAAGGAGTACATTCAAGAAGTGCTAATCAGCTTACAGCCCAACCTGAAGAAGACGAAGCATCACGTGACGGTACAAGGTCAGGAAGGCATCCTGCTATTCAGCGATCCTGGCGCTATCTCGCAGATCATTACGAATCTCATCATGAATTCCATGATCCACGCTTATGGCCCAGATGATGAAGGCCATATTACGGTATCGATCACGGACAAACGGCATGAGTTGACCCTGCTCTATACCGATGACGGCAAAGGCATGCCGCAAGAAATCGTCAATCAAATATTCGATCCCTTTTTCACAACTAATCGGGGGGGTGGCGGAACCGGACTGGGCATGCACATCGTCTACAACCTAGTCACTCAAGCACTAGGCGGCACCATTCAGTGTGAGAGCACTGTAGGAGCAGGTACCACCTTCCGAATCACAATTCCAATTCACAAGGGGGGTTAATTTATTTATGACTAGCGATCAAGAAGATTTACTTATATTCGCCGATGAAGAGCCTGAACAAATAGGCGAAGGAACCAATTACAGCACGGAGAAAGAAAAGTGGAAGTTGATTATCGTAGACGATGCCCACGAGATTCATCATCTGACATCCATGGTCTTGAGTGACTTCGAGTTCGACGGCAAGCGCCTTGAGTTCCTAAGTGCTTACACCGAAGAAGAAGCGTTTCGCGTCATTAAGGATAATCCGGATACGGCCATTATATTGCTCGACGTTGTGATGGACCAGGATGATTCCGGCCTAAGAATCGTGAAGTACATTCGTGAGGAACTCAAGTACCAATCCGTCCGCATCATATTGCGTACCGGTCAGCCTGGGCAAGCGCCCGAACGGATGGTCATTACGAACTATGACATTAACGATTATAAGGAGAAGACAGAGTTAACGACGCAGAAGCTGTTCACAACCGTTATGGCTGCCCTTCGGTCCTTCCGCGATATTATGGTGATTGAGAACAACAAGATCGGTCTGGAGAAAATCATCAAGTCATCCGCCGCCTTGTTCGAGCCGCAATCGATGAGCCAGTTCGCCTCCGGTGTCTTGACGCAATTGACCGCCATTCTGAACCTACATAAGAACGCCCTGCATTGCAACAGCTTCGCCGTCACCAAGGGCCGCGAGCAAATCTACATATTGGCAGCTACGGGCGATTACTCGTATCATGAGTCGGCTGACATTGAGAATGTTGTGCCTCCTCACGTCCTCAAGAGTATCCAAGAGACGTTCCGGCACAAAGCGAGTGAGTTTTTCGACGATCACTTCTGCTGTTATTTCCAAAGCAAGACAGGTACGGAGAATGTCATCTACTTCGAAGGCGCCAAGAAGCTGAATGAATGGAACCGGTATTTGATCGAAATATATTGCTCCAACGTGTCGGTTGCCTTCGAGAACATCTATCTGAACGAGGAAGTCGAACATACGCAAAAGGAAATCATCTTCACCTTGGGTGAAATTGCCGAGACCCGGTCGCGGGAGACCGGCTTCCATGTTAAGCGGGTAGCGGAATATTGCAAGCTGCTGGCGCTTGGCTACGGCTTGTCCGAGGAAGAAGCCGAGCTCATCCGACTGGCGTCTTCGATGCATGATGTGGGCAAGGTCGCCGTTCCCGATGCGATCCTGAATAAACCAGGGAAGCTGACAGCTGAGGAATTCGAGACGATCAAGCTGCATACCCAGCACGGCTACGCGATGTTGAATCATTCGACCCGTCATATTATCCAAGCGGCTGCTATTATCGCCCACCAGCATCACGAGAAATACAACGGCCAAGGCTACCCGCACGGCTTGGCGGGAGATGAGATCCATATCTATGGCAGAATAACCGCCTTGGCGGACGTATTCGACGCCCTCGGCAGCGAACGTGTCTACAAGAACGCGTGGCCGCTTGACGATATTCTGGCCTTCTTCCGCCAAGAACGCGGCCAGCACTTCGATCCGCAGCTGGTGGATGTATTCTTCGACAGCTTGCCTGAGTTTCTTCGTGTGCGAGACAAGTATTCCGACCCTGTGTTGGAAGCCGGCAAAGCTTAGCTAGCGGCCTCCAACAGGCAGCTGCGTCAACTGCTATAATTCACTACGCAGAGCGTATAGGTCTCAAGCTTCGGCACGACGAATTCGACGAAGTCGCCGTCGACCGAGAAGGCGAGCTGTTCCTCTCCGGGTGCGAGGCAGACGCTCTGCGGTATATGGCCGGACAGACGGACCCGGACACGCAGCTCGTACACCGGAATGTTCGGAAGCTCCTTCTGGAAGTTAACCATGTGAAGCAAGTAACGCTGATCGTCCTTATCGTGGAACAGCGTTAACTCAACCGATCCTGGAGCTTCCGCATAGAAGGCGAACGGCTTCGCTGCGAGCGACAGGAGTAGTCGCGCGAAGATCTCCTTATGCTCGGCATCGTCCATCGCCTCAAGCTCGCCTGCGGCATAGAGCGTGCGCCCAGCTCCGTAGCCGTGCTCGATCAGCGAGGGGAATTGTGTCTCGATGCCGGGCGGATTGCTGATCGCGGACGCATACTGCGACCGATCTTCGGGACTCGTGTAAGGCAGAGTCAGCCAGGCCGTCACCCGGCTATCCAGGTGCGCCTTCACCTTGGTTTGCCGCCCGAGCACCGTCAGCGGAATTTCCCTCGAGTAGCGTGTGAATCGATCGTCTCCAGTGATCGCAGGCGCCATATAAGTTATCGACTCATCCGTTTCCCCGACTGCATCTACGCCAAATACGTCCGCCAACAAGAAGTTCGAGTGCCGCTTCCCCTGCTTGTCGGTCAACGAGGTGGATCGGCTGGCATACAAGCCGCCGCCCGCTTGGACGAACTGCCGGATCGCTTCTGTCTCTTCTTCGTCCATCATGGCGAGATTCGGGAGAAGAAGCACCTGGAACCGGGACAATTCCCCCAAATTTTTCTTCGTGACGACCCCGTACGGAATATGATGTTCGATCAGCACATTGGCCACTTTCATAGCATTGCGGATGAACCGCTTCTCCGTCGATGTGTCCATCACCGGTTTGCCTTGATCCGTGAACTCGATTTGCGATTCGAAATTCATATAGATGGCGACATCCTGACACGCCTCGGCGTCCGGTCGGAAATAGCCGCTATACGTCTCCAGCTCCCGGTACAAATCGCCGATCGTCTCATACACAGACGCATCCATGGAGCCATCGGGATCAATCGCATCGATAATCAGGAAGGCGCTGTGATTGGCCAACGCGGAGTACGCGTGCGCCCGCAGCAGATCCGGGGATTTCATAGTCGTGTGATGGGTCAAGTCGGGACTGCGTGATGTCATGAACTCGAACGGCTTGTTCTCCGTCAGGTGATACAACGCTTTGCATGTGAACGATTGGAACAGCGCATCGCCATAGAAGTCTCCGCTCGTATAGTCGGTTTGCCGGAAAAAATCGCCCGTCAGCCCATTCTGCCAGCCTACCGACCAGGAGGCGCATTGATGCCCCACCGACATGGCGGGACGAATCCGCTTGACCGCTGCGGTGATGGAAGCCGCGAATTCGGCGAGCCAACGTTCGCGGATGCGCTGCAGCCGGATCCATTCCGGGTCGTGCCAGTCGACCCGAGTCGGCAGCTCGCCTCCGGTTTCGGTGAAATACCGTTGGCGGCAATGCTCGCAATAGCACACGGAATACGGCCAGTGGATCATATCGATCCACATGCCCTCCGCCTCGTATCGGGTTGCCAAATCCTCAACCTGCCGGATGAGGAACTCCCTGTACGGCGAGTTGAGGCAGCACACGCCATAGCGGCCGGGCTGCCACAAGTATTCGGCGGTGCCTTCCCCCTTGGCGGATAGGAACCTCCACTCCGGATACGTCTCATACGCCCATTTGGACCAGAAATTATGGTATAAGATGACGTTGATCCCTCTGTCGTGGCAGAGCTCGACCATCTTTCCGATGAAGTCACGCCCCTGTAGCCCGGTGTGCATGTGGCCGATAGGCGTCGGCCAGTAGCAGATGCCAAGGCAAGAGCTCGTATACACCATCGCGGTATCGACCCGCGCTTGTTCCAATAAATCCACATAACGTTCGGCATCGAGCTTAGCGAGAAACTTCGGATTCCAATCCGGAATGTGCATGTCCAGCAAATGCCGACGGTAGCTTGTTTTGTACCAGGGGACTGCCTCCTTATGTTCCGTCACGCTTATCCCTCTCCCTCCCTATGTCCTACCCTGCGAGCCAACGCTTCAAATCGTCCACCGTTTGACGGATGTCACGTGCCTGCTCCTCGCCATGGATCTCACGTTCGATTATGAGTTCCCCGGTGAACCCCCGCTCCTGAAGCTTACGGATAAACGAAGGGAAATTCACTTTGCCCAGTCCAGCTCGAACCTCACGTCCAAGTTCGTCTCCGTTCGTTGGATAGAAGCCGTCCTTCACGTGGATATTGCGAACGTAGTCGCCAATCACGTCGAGCGAATCGATCGGATTTCCCTTCCCGTACAGAATCAGATTCGCCGGATCGAGGTTGATGCCCAGATTCGAGGTCCCGACCCGTTCGATCGTACGAAGGAGCACAATGGGCGTCTCCTGTCCGGTCTCGAACCAGAATCCGATCCCGAGGCGTTCGCAATGGACCGCTACTTCCCGAATCGCTTCCACTATAGCCGGATACGCCGGATCGGTCCTATTCTCGGGAATGAACCCGCAGTGCGTAATAATCGCAGGCGCCCCGATACGGGCTGCGAAATCCGCCCACTGTTTGAGCGCCGCCACCCGTTCTACCCGATACGCTTCCGGCACGAGGCCGAGCGTGATCGGACCCTCCGTGAAATTCCACTTGGCCGGCCCTGGTACCCCCGCCCACATGGCGCATACCCGGACGTCCGCCGCTTCGGCCTGCTGCATGACCCGCTCAGCCACCTCCGGTACGGCGAGTGCCGGATCCCAACTGACGAGCTGGCACACATGCAGCCCGAATTGGGCGACTTGTCCGAAGCAATCCCCGCCGTTCGTTAATGTCTGAATGACCCCGATTTCCATTCCTATCCCTCCCTCTTCACTCTTCCCACTAGCCCTCGCAAAACCTCTATCAACCGATCCACATCCCCGCTATCGTTGAACAGGTGGATCGATGCCCGCAGTCGCCCGTCTCCGCCCCATACATAGATGTCCTGCTCCTGCAGCTTGCCCGCCAATTCCTCTCCCTGATCGGATACGATACAGATGTTGCCGGCCCGCCTCGACGGCTCGAACGGCGTCATCAGCTCATATCCGAGCTCGGTCAACTTCTCGATCAATTCGCTGCCCAGCTGTAGAATATGCCGCTCAATCTGGTCGATCCCGACGTCCAGAAGCGCCTTCGTCGACTCGTTCAGCGCATACAACGTCGGATAACTCGGGTAGCCGGTCTCGAACCGCCGAGCATCCTCGAGAAACGTAATCGTTTCGAACCGATTCGGGCTGAACATGTCCGTCACGGCCCGCCAGCCGATGGATCTAGGTGTTAGGTCAGCCAGCCGCGCCGGATTGACGGCCAGAATACCGATGCCGTGCAAACCCAACAGCCACTTGTAGGAGCTGCAGACGACGAAGTCAGCCTCGTACATGTCCACGGCTACAGCGCCCAATGATTGCGTTGCGTCGAGCAGCAGCAGGGTGTCGGTTAGTTTCAACCGACCGTACAAGCTTCGGTAATCGAGCCTCGCTCCGGAGATATAGCTCACATGGCTCGTCACCACGATCCGGGTGCGTGCGTCTACCTCGGCCATGATGTCATCGGGCGTCACCTGCCATCGGTTATGAGGGACAACCCGGACCTCGACACCCCTTTCCTTAAGCAGCAGCCAGGGCAGCACGCCCGCAGGGAATTCAAGCGTATGGAGGACTACATTATCGCCAGGTTGGAAATCAATCGTTCCCGCAATCATCGAGATGATCTCGGAGCTGTTGGACAGGAAGGCGACATCCTCCGGTCGGCCGCCCAGCAGTTGCGCAACGTTCGCTTTGCAGGACGCTTCGACCCGGGCATTGTTGTCTCGACCGCCGGGCCCGAGCGTACGCATGCGCATATACGCCTGGACGGCGTCCGTGCTCTTCTTCAGCATCGGCGTCTCTGCCCCGCTGTACAACCAAGTGCAAGCTTCAAGCCCAATGAAATTCTTTTTATCCATGAGCGACTGCATGAGTATACACTCCTCTCATCACCTACTCCTTCACGCTGCCGAGCACAATACCTTTCATGAAATACTTTTGCAGGAACGGGTATACGAGCAGGACGGGCAGAGCGCCTAATAAGATTTCGGCCGCCTTGATCGTGCGATCGGAGATTAATTTCATATTTTTCAACTCTTCTTCCCCAAGCGCTGTAAAATCCTTCTGGATGACGACTGTCTGCAGGTAGCTCTGCAACGGGTAGTGTTTCGGCGAATTCATCAGAATAAGACCGTCAAACCAGGAGTTCCAATGGCCGACGACGGTGAACAGCATGATGGTCGCAAGCGCGGGGATGGACAGCGGCACGATAATCCGGAGAAGGGTGGACAGGTGGCCTGCGCCATCGATGAACGCGGCCTCCTCCAGCTCCCTCGGAATCCCCCGGAAGAAATTCAAGAGCAGAATGACACTGAATACCGGTACCGCGCCAGGAATGATCAGCGCCCAGATGGAATCCAGCAGGCCAGTGGCGCGAATGACCATATACCACGGAATAAGGCCGCCGCTGAACAAGATCGTAATCACGAAAAACCAGGCGTACCACGTGCGCGGACGAAAGGAGCTTGTTTCCTTCGCCAGCGGATAAGCCGTCAGAATTGTCATCGCCATGTTGACGATCGTGCCGAGTACTACCCGTTTGACCGAAATGAGGAACGCGTCGGTAAACTTCCCTGTGCTGAACACGTAATGGTACGATTGCGTCGTGAAATCGACCGGCCATAGCTTCACGAGTCCGGCCGTGGCCGCCGCATTGGAGCTGAACGAAATCGCAAGAACGTGGATCAACGGCAGGATGCACGCGAGCGACAGCAGGATGAGCAGTGTATAGTTAAAGACGTTAAATAGCTTCCGCGATAACGAGGCGGTATGCAGCATCGGCCCTCCCTCCTTCTAAAAGATCCGGTAATTGGCCAAGCGGTATGCCAAAAAGTACGCGACGGATATGAAGCAAAGCGAGACGACAGATTTCAGCAGACCGATTGCCGTAGCCGGCCCATATTGGGCGGCGATCAGCCCCATCCGGTACACGTACGTGTCGATGATATCCCCACTCTCGTACACCTGTGGACTGTACAGATTGAATACCTGATCGAAGCCTGCATTCAGAATGCTGCCCAAGCTGAGCGTCGCCATCAGCACGATAATCGGACGCATACCGGGCAAGGTAATATGCCAGGTTTGCCTCATCCGGTTGGCCCCATCGACGACAGCCGCTTCGTATAGCGTTGGATTGATGCTCGTGAGGGCCGCCAGGAATACAATGGTGCTGAAGCCGAATTCCTTCCATTCGTTCGATCCCACCAGCACGTAAGGAAACCAACGGTTGTCTCCGAGGAAATAGATCGGCTCAATGCCGAACCAGCCCAGGAATGCGTTCACAATACCCTGCGAAGGTGACAAAATGTCGATCAGCACACCCCCGAGGATGACCCAGGACAAAAAATGCGGCAAGTAAATAAGCGTCTGAATGCCCCGCTTAATCAACGTAATCGAAATTTCGTTCAACAGCAGCGCGATCGTAACAGGTACGGTCAGCCCTACCACGATTTTCATCGCGGCGATGAAGACCGTATTGCGCAGCACTTCCATCGTATCGGGTAGACCGAACACGTAGCGGAAGTTTTTGAGACCCACCCAGTCTGATTCCAAAAAGCCCTTGACCGGGATGTATTTCTGAAAGGCGATCACGATCCCTACCATCGGGCCGTAGCTGTAGATCAAGACCAGAATGACGGCCGGCAGCAGCATTAAGTGTAAGGGTACATTGGAGAATGCTTTTCTCTTCAAAATGCACGTCCCTTCTGTTCCGCCATCTGCGAAAGAGTAGGGGACAAGCTGTCGCTTCTCCCCTAACTCGCAGCCGCTTCTACTTATTTTTCGCGTACCAGTCGTTCACGTCCTTGGTGATCTCGTCGCCCCCGCTTTTCTTCCAGTCCTCGACGAACTTGTCGAACTGGTCGATCGAGGCCGTGCCGAGGATGATCTTCGTGAACAGCTCAATCTTCATCTTGTCTAGCGCCGGCCCCTTCTCCACCATGGAAGGCAGCGGCGAGGTAATGAATTCGTTCGCGAGGTACTGATTGTTTTTACGGTACGTATCGGTCACGCCCATCGAACCGTCCTTACCGAAGATGACGTTCCAGCCCCAAGCGCTCTTGTCGCCGCCCTGGAATTTCACAATGTTGTTATAGACCGCCTTGTCGTCTCCGGTCAGTGCCGACGTATCCTTCGTCTCCAGCGCCTTGACGACCTTCAGCCGCTGATCCGCATTCTTGAACGCTTTGTATACGGCGATCGAATTCATCTGCCAGATTTCCACGTTCCCATCGTTCACGTATTTCTTGTTGATTTCGTCATCTTTGTTCTCATAGAACGTTTTAATCCAGAAGTCGATCATTTTGAATAGCGCTTCAGGCTGCTTCACGCTTTTCTTGACCACCCAATAGCCAACTACACCGAGGTCCGCTTGGTTCTTCGGCTGCTGTCCATCGGCCGAGACGATCGGGAATGCTTTCCATTCCATCGTCGGGTCCTTGTCGATACCGGACTGCAGCGGATACAGCCCGCTGTAGGGAGAACTGTACAACAGACCGATCTTGCCGCCCACGATCGACTCCGCCACTTTGGCGAACGCCTTCGTGCCGAATTCGGGGTCGATCTGTTTCTGCTTCGCCATATCTTGCAGCTTCTGCAGTGCGGTTTTCATAGCAGGCTGGATCGAGCTGTAGACGAGCTTCCCGGAAGCGTCCTTCAGCCAGATGTCCCGGTAAGCGTGGAAGCCGTTCAGGAAGC
The DNA here is from genome assembly GCF_056401635.1 of Paenibacillus sp. P4_E11. Taxonomy (NCBI): domain Bacteria; kingdom Bacillati; phylum Bacillota; class Bacilli; order Caryophanales; family Paenibacillaceae; genus Paenibacillus; species Paenibacillus sp. P4_E11. Next base: position 122,891 of record NZ_JBFUIX010000004.1, read on the forward strand.
CGGTGATCGCCCCGAAATCCTTGTCGAGCGCAAGCCCAAACGTATCGGCCTTAGCGTTGCCGTCTGGATCTTGGGTCGTGAAGGCAGCGCTGATCTTGAGCACGTCGTCCATCGTCTTGGGCTCCGGCAGATTCAGCTTCCTCAGCCAGTCCGTACGCACCCAGATCATTTGCGAGCCTTCCTTCGGCGTCCCGGTCCAAGGAATTGCCATCAGCTTGCCGTTGATGGTGGCGGACTTGATCGGCTGATCGCCGCCTTCCGTAAGTACCTTCTTCACCGTATCGGGCGCTTTCGCGTAAGCGTCCGTCAAGTCTGCTAGCAGGCCGGCGTCGGCTAATTGCTTGAATTGAACGCCGCTCGCCAGGAAGAAGTCCGGGATGTCGCCGGAGGCGATCATCAGGTTCGTCTTCTGCTCCCATTGGGTCGGGTCGACGGTCCACATGTACTTCACCTTGACCCCAAATTCGCTTTCATAGGCGCGCGTCCATGGATTGTTGTCGACCGAGTCGCCGGCCGCGTATTTGATCGTAGGGAGCACCTTGCCAACGGTCGTAAGTGTAATCGGCGGATTGTACTTGCCATCCTTGTTGCCGCCCGGGCTTGCTGTGGGCGTCGGCGTTGCAGCGAGCGTTGCACCTGGACTTGGGCTTGCGCTCTTCTCCGGCTCCTGAGAAGATTTGCTGCACGCTGCGAGCACAGGCAGCAGTATCAGCAGGAAAGCCACCATCGTTATCCATCCACGTTTCATTTACACAACTCCTCCTCTAACCCCTTGGTTAATTCGTTGTCGAAACGGTTTGATTTTCTAACATTGGATAAGTGACTTGGCATCATTCGTGACCGATTCCTTCATTCTCCGATACGTTGTCCCCCTTCGTTGCTCCCTATCGCTGACGGTCGATTTCCTCCTGCATAATCTGAATCTTCACGTCGACCATCCGCAGACTGGACGGATACTTGCCGTCCACCCGGAGCGATATATCCAGCCAAGGCGATTGCGCAAATATGTAGCGCGCCTGCCTGGTGTTCTCCAGCTCGTTCTCCGCCGTTTCCAGCATGCCCTGCAAATCTCCAGCTTGTTTGCACGACAAAAAGGTATAAGTATTTACCGTGGACCGGAAGGTGCGGTAGACCAATTCACACAGCTGCTTCTCCTCCGCAAGCGTCGCCAAGATAGCTTCATCCCCTGCCACTACTGTGATCGGCAGCGCTTCCAGAATATTCATCGCTTCCCGCGAGAATTGTAAGGCGCGGTCATATTCCGCCATGAATACGGACCAGTACGCTTCGTCCTGATCCGCCTTCATAACGGATCGGATCCGAGCATGCGGCACTTCCTCCATGACAAGCGAATGCTTAACCTCATTAACGGTCGATGAGAACGTCTCTTCGTTTTCCTGCAAGTAGTAGAGCAACGCCTGAAACTCCTCCCGCTTCTCCGCTTCGTCGCCGAAGAACAACGGATGGGCTGGCCCGATATATTCCGGTCCCGTGAAGTAAGTGGCGATGTATGGAAGGTGTGACACGGCTTCGCTGATCTTCGCCCACACACGAACGATGTCAGGACCCAGCGCCCCGAAGTCTCGCTTGGCCATCACAGCCAGCACTTCCTCCGCCGGTATATCCGGCCGCCAGTTCGTCCACCAGCCCAGTTCCTCCGCCCGCGATCCCCAGAACCCGAAAAACATCCAGGACTGAAGCACACCGGTCGGATTCATCGAAGCGACGTTGTGCCACTTCTCGGCCAGACGCTGCAAACTCGGCATGTAAGGATATTGAATGCATTCGAGGCCGAGCGCCGTCTCCGTCTTCACGAACAAATCCATGTTCCGTTCCTTCAGAATAGCCGCCTGCTTCAGCAGATTGCCCGCCGGACCGGTATAGTCGATGCTGTAATCCCAGATCAGCTTCCGGTAGCCTTCCTTGGGCGCCCATTCGTCTTTGTCGATCGTGTTGAGGAACGTGACTTGCGAATCCATCTCCCGAAGCAACTCTAGCTGTGCCGGGTCGCTCGACCAGATGAACGCACTGTATGGCCACGCCATGACCGGCGCTTCCGGTTTGACCCGATGTACGGCTTCCGCCGTCGCCTTAAGTAAGCCGTTGACGGTGTCCTCTGCCGTCCGTTCCGCGCATCGCGGGCAGTTCGTTCGCTGTCCGGGAGCCAACCCAGTTCGGTCCGGCCGCATGAAGCAGTGATAGTAGGACTCTCCGCCGATAATTAGATTCAGGCCGCCCAACTGCGGCACTTCCTTGAACAGGTTCGCCATCACTTCGCCGAGAAACGCAAGTGTCGGCTCATGCGACGAGCACAAGTTATGAATCGGATTGGCCTCGCGCTTGAGCCCGGCGGCAATCTTCGCCCCTCTTGCATCAGGCACCCGGACAAACAGCGGATGGTCGTGAGCCAGCTTCGGGCTGACGGGGACGTAATACAGCTGGACGCCGTATTTCATCGCCCTTTCCGCAGCGTCCCGCAAGGTGCCGATGTTACGGGCATAGTCCGGGCAGTTCAGCTCCGGATACGTCTCGCTGTTCACATAGAGCAGCCAATCGCCGTATATCGTCATGCCGTTCACGCCGGAGTGGGCCAGCATGCGGAAAGCGTCGTCCGACAAGTAATCCGGCGACAGATCGGGCACCAGGTAGTTGGAACCGAACGGCGCTTGGCTGATTTGCGTGTTCCATCGGGGCTGCCGCTCGACTACACCTAAGGAAAGTTCAGGCACTCCCCTAACGGACAGCTCCTTCTCCATATCGACGATGCCCGCCCATAGTCCGCGTGTCTCGGATGCGGCGATGTCGATGCGATGCGTTTCTACTACTCGGCGGAAGGCTCCAGCCGGGATGGCGACGTCGATCCGGAGGATGATAGCGCTGTCAGCCGAATCGTGAAGGGCGATCCCGCATTTCCCAAGAAAGTCCTCTAAGTCCTCTGCGGCTTCCCGGAGCCCCGGACTTTCCCCCTCGCAGCGAACTACCCAACTGCCGGTCAGTTTCATTGCTCCTGCTCCCGCAGTCGCTGCCGTGTCAGACTGGCTCAGCCTGCGGACGAAGCGGTGCGGATCTCTTCTGCTTTGGTGCAGCTCACTTTGATTCGTTTGCATTAGTCGGTCGCGAATAAGTAGCGAATTGTGCATCATATGTACCGTTTCCCTTCTATTCTCCTCGTATTAGAACCATACCCCGTCTTGAAACTCGGAACTGTCCACCGCGTTCAATTCTGCGAACTCCCGGTACGACCGATGAATGTGCCGCCTCATGACTTGCTCGGCTATGTCCGAGTCACGCCCGATCAATGCTTCGATCAGCTCCCAATGCTGCTCGACTTCTTTCGCTTTCGTTGACTTCTTGCCGAGAATCCGGTTAGCTAGCATTATCTGGAACGAGATCGATTTGTAGCTGATGGTGAGTCGTTCGTGATTGGACAGACGGATGATCGATTGGTGAATGTAGAGCGACTCTTTCAACAGCGAAGGAACCGTATCGTCATGGAGCTTCGCCTTCATCGCCTCGTAAAACTGCTGCAGATGCCGGATGTCGTCATCTGTCGCGTTATGGGTAGCCAGACGAATCGCCAGACCTTCCAGAACGGCGCGAAGCGAGTAAATTTCGAATACGTCGCGCATCTGGAACTCCCGTACGATCGGACCTTTGTTTGTCACGATCTTGATAATGCCCTCGCCCGACAGCTGGCGGATCGCTTCTCGTACAGGCGTCTGGCTGATGCCTAGCTCCTTGGCCATTTTGGTTTCCACGATACGGTCTCCCGGGTTGAGCTCACCGTCCAAGATTTGTTGTTTGATCAGCTCGACGATGTCCTCGCTAATATTCTTGTTGGCGAGTATCGTCTGCTTTGTTACCCTGTCACTCATGCTTCGACCTCATTTCGAATTGGTGTGCTCATTCAATATTATGCATTATATATAATCCATAGTACATAATCGTTGATGATAAAAAAGATGTTTCCGAAATTTGTTGTCTCCTGATTCAACATTTCGGTAAGAACCGCTCCTACAGGACTGGCTAGTAGATCGGTTTGCCCTTATAATGATCTTAAGACGAAGAACGTCCCGATCCATTCTCACGAGTGGAACCGGGACGTTTTTTATTTTCAGGGAGGGAACGGGATGACAGGGATGAGAGGAACAGGATTATCAGTTTTTGAAGAAGCGCATGCCTCCTTTATTCGAGACCACTTGAAGCGAAGATCATGAGAACGCAAAGGCAGATTGGAGCGAGGACATCAGGAGGCCGAAAAGCTGTTTTGTCACAACATTTGGTGGATTCTGCAAGGGAATTTCGACGATCTGCATCCAGAATACGAAGTACTCGATTGGAGGGGACGGTCCTACTTTTGCGACTTCGCCTGGCTTACGAGAGTGGTGAAGCTCATTATTGAGATCAAAGGATTCGGCCCCCACGTGCGTGATATGGACAGACAATCGTATTGCAACGAGTTGAAGCGGGAAACTTTCTTAGCGGCCATGGGGTATCAAGTCATTTCATTCGCCTATGATGACGTCGCCCACCGACCTGAATTGTGCATCACTTTGCTGCGTATGGTACTCAGCCGCTATCAGCCTATGGCTTCACCCGATACGCTTCAGGGTGTGGCTGAACGTGAAATCATTCGTCTGGACCGGTTGCTCGCACGTCCGCTGCGTTCTATCGATGTGGTGACGCAGCCCAGCATCAACCATCGCTCCGCGGTCCGAGTGCTGCAATCGTTATGCGCGAAGAGATGGCTGACAGCTGTAACCGCACCGAACGGTAAATATGTCGTGAAGTATGAGCTTCAACCGAACGCCATGCAGGGCTTGTAGAGCGAAAATGCTGCAATTGCAGGATTTCCTTCAGAAACTACTGTTTCGATCAAAAATGATGCACTTTCGCAGGATTTACTAGTTTAGAGGTCATCAGTAGAGTAGATAAAGTGAATTTCATCGGAGGCGCGCGTTCTCTTTTCAGGGCTTTACCTTTCGATCTCTCCACCAATTGCCTGTCAGCTATATGGCGACTTGGCTCTTACCTCGGCCGGACTCGCACCGGCTGGTTGTGCCTAGCTTGGCTAGGCGCGATGTAAGAAAAACCCGACCGGATGTTTACACTGGCCAGGTTTTTTGGCGTTTGTGTTATGTTATGCGTGTGGGGAGGTCAGGCGGATGGGTTCCACTCCGCGTCAGGCTTGAACGGCTGTAGCCCAGTATTTAAGGCTGTTGCACAACAGCAGGATATAAACCTTCTTCAGCTTAACAGCTGATCATCCATAACACGCCGTATTTATCTTCCAGTTCGCCGTACTTGCCACCCCAGAAAGCCGGCTCAAGCGGAACTATCACTTTGCCGCCTGCCGCAAGGTTATCGAACGCTTCCCGGCCTTCGGCTCCAGATTGGAACTCCAGATTCAGGCTGAAGCCGTTCCCGCGTGTGAGGGGGACGAGGGAATCGGCCATGAAGAGGGTTACCCCTCCTGCAGTCAGGCACATGTGCATGACTTTGTCTTGGATCGCATCATTCGGCTCCGGAGCCTGTCCAAACGTCATGACGGACTGGATCTCCCCACCAAGCGCTCCGATATAGAACTCCGCTTGAGCTCTGGAATCCTCCGAAAAAAGGAAAGGTTTAAGTGTTGCCATCCTTTATCATCCCTCCATCTAGTTTTGGGTGTGTTCGTTCGTCCCCATTATAGCATTCTGAAAAGGTGGGATTTCTTACGGATTGCTGTGTTTGGAGTTTATACTCTGCAGCCGCCTAAATAAATCACGGAATACCGGATCTCGGTGGATGTGGCGTACATAACGAATGAGATGACGAGACGGGGCGAAGCTCCAACGAGAATCATCCGAAACAATAGGGCTCGCCACCAGCACGCTGGGCGTCCAACTCTCTTCGAGCAAGTAAGCAATGGTCGAGATGTCCCATATCACCCGGGAGTAACCAAAATGATCCTTGTTACATTCGAGGAAGGTCTTATACAGATAGTCTCCGAATGGACCATGTCCCTTGACATAATCCCGGACCTCCGACAGTGTCGTCAGCAGGTTGGAGGCTGCACCCATGCAAGGAATAAGTACCAAAGGGACACCGCTGTCCAGTATCACCCTTGCCCCATGGATATCTTGACTAAGGTTAAATTCCTTCGTATCGGGCCAATGCAGAGCGTGGCCTCCGAGCCAGACGACGACTATTTTCTCAATAATACGGGGTTCCATCAAGATGGCTGAGGCCACATTCGTAATCGCACCAATTGCAACTACGTATAACGGATCTTCGTCCGTGGAAGCCATAGCACGCTCTACGAGGTTACGGGCCGCTTCGCTTTCAACGGGTGTATGAGCATCAGGCAGGTACTCTTCGGATCCCTTATAGGCAGGGATATCCGTACGATCCAACAGGGTTTGGATTCTCTTTAACTCGTCGTAGCTCTTTTCCATGCCGTCCTTCGGCCCTGTCGAAAGTTCATTAAAGAAGGGGGCCGCATAGAAGGCTTCTACCTTAAGTCGTTCTGGCGCAAGCAGCGCATAAGCTACTGCGAATTGATCATCGATTTCGTTGAAAGTATCCGTGTCCAGGACCATATGAATAAGCCCCGTCGGCGGCTTCAATCGTTTGACGCGTTGCTCATCGGTTAGCTTAGGGTAATGCATTAAACCACTCCTTCAGAAAGATGTTGTTGGCCAAAGGACTTAGCGGAGCTACTTGCGCCCTTGTCGCTTGATTTATTATCATTTGGCTATAGCTAAGTTTTCTTTATAAAGTTCACATTGAAATTGTAGCCTTTTTCAAGGTATATTTTTATCATTATTCGGTCTACTTTTTATACGATTTGGATATAGTTGAGCTCAGCTAGGAAGGAAGTGAAGGATCTGTATGCAAGGACAGTTGGAGTTCCTCTTACGAGCTACCCGGACGAAGCATTCCTACATAGCGCTCCATACACATCAATGTTATGAATTGGTGTATTATATCAGCGGGAACGGCACTACTCGTTTGGGAGATGTAGTGTATCGTTACCAGCCTGGTATGTTTACGATTATCCGCCCTTACACGCCGCATGATGAGAAGCGTGACACGGATACAGATGTGCTGTTCATCGGATTTCAGATGCAAGCAGGGACAGTTCAACTGCGGGAGGGCTTACATGTGGATCATACGGAGGGACAGATTCTATCTTTACTGGAACGATTGAAGGAGGAACTGCAGTATAAAAAGGCTTTCTATGCGGCCAAATTAAATCTTCTTGTCGGCGAGATGCTAATCGAACTGTTACGGAACGACGACTATACATTCTCGGATTCATCCGCCGACAAGATGATCTATGCACGGAATTACATCGATGAGAATCTCAGCCAGAAGATCAGCGTCGAAGCGCTGGCCGACCTTGTAGGCTACAGCTACGACAGGTTCCGCCACTTGTTCAAGGAAACCTACAACCTCTCACCTATTAACTATCTAATGTCCAAGCGGTTGGAACAGGCGAAGCGGCTTTTGACCCAGACTAACATGTCCATATCGGCTGTGGCTCAGGAGAGCGGGTTCTTTAACGATGCTCAGTTCTGTACACTGTTTAAGAAAGCAAACGGGATTACGCCGCGCAAATACAGGGGAAGAGAATGAGGAGTTAAATAACAGGGAGCCTCCATTTCCACCTTATTGGTGGTTCAGGAGACTCCCCTACTTCCATGCTTTACTTCTTGCTTGGCGTCAGCACTAGTTGACCTTCAATCTTCTGCGGATTGATTAGCAGGTTCAAGATCGGGCAAGCCTTCTCGACTGCCGCAAGCAGAGCCTGGATCGTCTCTTCCGACTCAGGAGAGGTGACGAACAGCGTGTAGGCAATGTTCTGCGGAGCGACCGGGATATGCTCATAGCCTTGGCGGCCGGCCATCGGATGAATCTCTCCCGTAACCTTCACTTCCAAGGCATCCAGCACAACTTGTCGGTCGGCCGCCTGAATTAATGTAATATGGGTCACGCAGCTGCCCAACACGCCGAGCTGGGTTTCGGGCGAGCTGGGCCCCAACTCATGTCCGGCGTAATCGTCCGGGCTGTCGGTAATAATCTGGAAGTCGCGGATTCGAATCTCGCGTACACCACTGCGGCCTGCGGCGCGCACGGTCGCGGTCATCTTATTCGGATGCAAATCCGGCGTGTTCTCGAATCTCGATATTCTGGCCAGAAGCGCATTACGTTTATCGATCAAATAATCACTCAATTTAGACACGGTGACTCCACTCCCATCGCTTGTAGTTGGACCTGCTCACAATTTGCGCTAATATATATTATTCATATAAGATTAGTTGGTTTTTAGATTAATCGATCCGATACTATCTGTCAACAAACATTTTATTACATTAACATCCATTCCCCACAATGTCTCTCCAACGTAAAAAGATCGAATTAGCCGCCCCTCAAAGGACCCAAAAGGTCACCCGAGGGACGGGGCCGACCGTTTGATACACGGTGCTGTCCCTAGAAATCCCCCCACCGCACCGGGATATACGTTTCCGGCATATTCCGGCTTCACCCCATAAGTACTCCCGCCGCCACCATGCATGTAAAAGCCGTGCTAGTGCGGCCGTGCTCCCGCATTGTTAACGGCAGTAGTTCTGCCAATATACAGTTCCCCTTGAATACGGATATGCTCATACGGAAGAGCGGAGTTAGCGATACGCCACAGCATGCGGTCGGCGGCTCTGTAGCCGGTTTCGCGAATAGGGAGAATCGGCATCGTAAAGGGAGGCAGCGAATCCGGCTGTTCATTGAGCAGACCGATCAGGGAAATATCCTCCGGGATGCTCAGCCCAAGTTCCGAGCAAAGCTGATATACTGCGGGCACCTCGCCGTCGATTCCGCAGATGATCGCGGTGGGGGCATAGCGGACGAGCTTCTCCCCCAGCTCTTCCAGCCAATTGAGGTTGGCGAACCGATCGCTGATCGAGTGGGCGGATGGGTCCACTTGGGTGCGGAATTCGTTCATCGCGTGCAAAAACGCCTGCCAGCGTAAAATATATCCCCTTTGGTGATGGGTATCCCCTACATACATAATTTTTGTATGACCGATCGACCGCAGGTAGGCGACGGCCTGGAACGTCGCTTCGTATATGTCCCAGATGACGCTGTCCACTTTCGTTCCAAGCGGAGGATAGCTTAGCAAAATTTTCGGCACCGGCAGCTGAAGCAGCTTAGGCTCCCACTCTATTGGATATATGCTGGGGGCGATGAACAACCCGTCGGCAAACTCCAGTCCGTTGAGCTCGATCCATTCCGCCATGACCTTCTCCTTGATCGTGTAAGGCAGCATTAGGAGCTCGATATGATGGCCGAGCGAAGCGAACCGTTCGTGCAAGCCTTGCAGCAATAGATTGTAAAAGTTGACGGATTGCGTCGTTTGGAGGAGCAGGAATCGTTTCCGTTCAAGAGGATAGGGAATAATGTGGTCCGCCCGCAAGCTGAGGATCTGCTCTTTCGTGAAATAGCCCAGCCGTTCCGCGGTCTTGACGATCAACTGCCGGGTCATCTCGGACATTCCCGGCTTTCCCTTCAAAGCTTTGGAGACGGTTTGGACAGTTAATCCGAGCTCTGCCGCGATCGTACGGAGCGTTACTTGCTTGATGACCGGCATGAATGCACCTCCGTTAGTATAGTTCGTATATGCATCGTAACACGTTGTTGCGGCGGAAGAAAGCGCTGTATCCTTCGGAAATCGTTGTATTGTAAGGGTTTTTAATTAAACTAAAATGAAACTGGAAGCGCTCCGGCAGACACTTATAATGAGTAACAGATGTAACATGCATCTTGTGCTCGCAGCAAATTAGATAAGGGAGTGTCCTGGTATGATAGTAAAATGGGGAAAAGCCGCCGTTTGCTTATTGGTGGGCTTGGTAGTTGTAAGCGGTTGCGGAAAGTCCGGGGAGAAGGTGGGCGGAACGCAGACGGCGGCGGCCAAGCCGGTAACGATTACGCTCTACAATGCTCAGCCCGGGGGTGTAGACTTTGAGAAGATGGGGGTCCTTAAAGCCGTTCAACAAAAATATCCCCATATTACGCTTAAAGAGATTAAGAAAGAGAAAGGGATGGATTATTCGGATTTGATCGCCAGCAAAACCGAAATCGACATCATTTACGAATCGACCAGCTTTACGGTAAGTTCGATCAAAAAGTTCGGCTTGCAAACCGATCTGCAGGAAATGATCAAGCTCCATAACTTCAAGCTGAATGTATTCGAGCCGAACGCGCTTGCCCATGCCATGTCGACAAACAGCGAAGCGAAGCTGTACGGGCTTCCGTTCACGATGAACCGGTATGCGCTCTATTACAACAAAAACTTGTTCGACCGGTTCGGTGTGGCATACCCGAGGGACGGCATGTCCTGGGACGAAGTTTACGAGCTCGCGAGAAGAATGACGAGGGTCGACTCAGGTACGACTTATTATGGGTTTACCGCTACCCCCAACAATATTTTGCTTAATAATCAGCTTTCCCTTAGCCCTCTTGATCTGAAGGAAGACAAAGCGGCGATGAACACGGACGGTTGGAAGTTGCTGTTCGATAATGTGAGGCGGTTCGGGGAAATTCCGAATAATGCTTTCATACCCACGACGGACGCCGTCAAAGGCAACGTCGCGATGTTGCTCGACCCAGGAGCAATCAGTCAAGCAACAGCCGGTCTCGACTGGGATCTCGTCTCCGTGCCGGAATTGCCGCAAAAACCGAAAACCGGCTTCAAGCCGGCCTCACTTTCCCTGTTTCTCTCTTCCATTTCGGAGCATAAGGATGAGGCGTTCAAAGTGATGGCCTACCTCGTTTCCGACGAGTATCAGACCGAGCTCACCAAACAAGCGGTCGGCACGCCTCTGGTCAACCCGGAGGTAAGAAAATCGTTCGGACAAGACTTGCCGCAGTGGAAAGGCAAGAACGTTAATGCGCTTTACTATTATCCGGACGCGCCTGCATTGCCCGCTCGGTTGGAAAGCTTGACGAATATACCTGTCAATTTCTCCAAGCTGTTCACGCTCAAGAGCGATTCGAACACGATTTTGCGCGATTTCGACGAGGAGCTCAATAAATCAATACAGACCGAGAAGATGAAGTCTCAGCCGAAATAACGATCCGCTTCAGACGGATAAGAAAGCGCTTAACTTGATCTCGAATGGTCGGGATACCCAGGGGACGGAATTTTCCGTCCCCTTTGGGAATGTCCTTCTTTCTTGCCCTCGAACACGAAACGTCCTTTCCCGTCGGCTAGTTATGCCTATCTCGGCTAGGAGCGCTGTGAAAAAAAGCCCCCACGAGGTGGAGGCAATGGATTCAATGACGCCAGCATCACTTGGCTTGGTTTATAGTTGGACCTGCTCATCGTCTTCTTCCTCTGGCTCGCTCGATGGCTGCAATTCACTGCCGTTTAGCACCACATGAGGGATAATGACAGCCTTGAGCGAAGCGGCTACCGGGCAATATTGCTCCTGCTCCAGTCGAATCGCCCGCCAAATCCGGGAGGGAACGATGTCGCCCGTGATCGTGAAGGTGAGATGCACCTCTGTGATCGCATGCGGAACCTCGTCCGAGCGGATGGCTTCTGCATCGATGTTCAGGCTTTCCACCGTTTGGCGCATTTTGTCCAGGAGCTTGTTGACGCCCATCCCCATGCAGCCTACAAGTCCGATGATGACCAATTCAAGCGGGCTGTTGCCCGTCCCTTCTCCACCATTCTGTACATTGGAATCCAGCAGGATCGGGTATCCGCTTGGACCTTTTGTTTGGAACCGCCGGTTGCCCAGCCATTCTGCCGTCACTTGCATCGTTCTCTTCGTTGTTGTCATGTCAGTTGCACCCCTCTTGTCTTATTTAACATCCCACTCGTTCACGTCGTAGGTCGTACCGAACAAGCGTGGCTCGCCCTTGATCACCCGGGTGTTCGTAGCAACGAGTGCCGGATTGTAATACAACGTGATGAACGGCAAATCTTGTTGGGCAATCACTTGCACTTGGTCGTAAATTTCTTTGCGCTTCTTCTCGTCGGCTTCTGCTTTGCCTTGCTCCAGCAACTTGTCGATCTCCGGATTGGAGTAAGCTGGCGAATTGCTCAGACCTTTACTGTGATAATAAGCTGACGTATCAGGGTCTATGTTCATGGAGATCCCGGTCAAGAGCAAGTCGAACTCTTGCTTCTGCGCTTTCTGGCTCGTCGTGGCGAAATCGTACTTGCTGATCTTCACTTTCACGCCGACTGCCTTCAAGTTCTCCGCAATAATCTGCGCGGATTGCTCCCGAATCTGATTGCCGGTTGGCACGACGAAATCCAGCTCCTTGTTGAAATCCCAACCTGCTTCCTTCAGCAAGCTCTTCGCTTTCTCCGGATCGTAGGCGAGTGGCTTGACGTTCTTGTTCTGGTAAGAGCTTAAGCCTGGGTAAGGTCCGTCGAATATTTCGGCATCACCCTTCATAAGGTTGTCCACGATCAGCTTGCGGTTGGTCGCGTAACCCAGTGCTTGGCGAACTTTCGGATCCTTGATCGTCTTCGTATTGAACTGCATCGTTTGAATCCCGATCTGCGGTTCCAGCTTCGTCTTCAAGTTCGTATTCTTCTTGATCGTGTCATAGTCTGGATCAGGCAAATTCCCGATTCCCAGGCCATAGTTCATGTCGATCTCACCGCTTTGCAATTGGGCCACGAGGTTCGCACTCGGCATGATTTTCACGAATACGCTCGTCAGCTTCGGCGCTCCCCGATAATAGTCCTTGTTCGCCGCTACTTCCACATACTGATCCTTCTCATACTTGACGAACTTGAACGCACCGTTGGATACATTTGGATTTTGCATGAACGGATGTTTGGCCAAGTCTTCCGGCTTCACGTCCTTCAGGATGTGCTTCGGCAGCGGCTTGAACTTCAGTCCGAACTGCTCTTTCACAATGTTAGGGTCTACTTGGCTCTTGGCCTTCAACTCGAACGTCTGGGCATCAATAATTTTCAATCCGGAAATTTCGGTCTTGCCTTCTGGCAGCTTACCGTTCGCATCGACCCCTTCAAAGAAAGCAAGCGAGGAGCCCAGGCTGGATTCTACCTTCGGATTGACAATTAGCAGCAGGGTGAAAGCGACATCTTCTGTCGTAACCGGCTTACCGTCGGTCCACTTGGCCTTGGCATTCAGCTTGATTGTGAACGTCTGCTTGTCCTTCGTTTCGAACGATTCTGCCAAGTGCGGCAGGAACTCAAGCGGTTTAATCCGGCTAATGAGTGGATCGAAGATGAGCGATCCGATCTCGGAGGAAGACAAGTCTTTTGAGCTGAGCAGCGGGTTGAACGTTTGTGGCGAGTTGAATACGCCCAGATTGACTGATTTTGGCTTGCCGCTATTTGTAGATGCAGGTGAGCCCCCGTCTGCTGGCTTCGTTGTGTCTCCTGTTGAAGAGCACGCCGTTAACACCAGAGCGAACAATAGCACGAGCATCGATGATAAGTAAGTTAGTCTTTTCATTGAATAAATCCCCCATTCTTGATTATGATTGCAGGTTAATGCACACTTCTGGGATCGACTGTATCGCGAATCCCGTCTCCAATGAAATTAATCGAAAGCACAGCCAGTACGATCATCAGTCCCGGCGGCACCCACAGCCAATACTTCGTGGCGAGCGTCGTCAGACTCTGCGCCTCGGTCAGCATATTGCCCCAGCTCGCTATCGGCGGCTGGACGCCCAGTCCGAGAAAGCTGAGCGAAGCTTCCGTTAATACTGCCGTAGCCACACCAAAGGTCGCTTTGACGAGAATCGGAGCCATCGCATTAACCAGAATATGGCCGGTGATCAGCCTCGTTGTTGGCAAGCCCAGTGCAATTCCGGCCTTCACATAATCCATCTGCTTAATCGACAAGACGCTGCCTCGTACAAGCCTGGCTACAGATGGCCACCCCATGAATCCCAGTACGAGGACGACGTTGATCAAGCTCGGTCCGAACACGCTCACCAGCACGAGAATGACGAGCAGCGTCGGGAACGACATCGTCACGTCAACTACGCGCATCACGAGCAAGTCGACCCATCCGCCGAAGTATCCGGCCACTACGCCCACTACGATGCCAATCATCATGTAGATGAAGACGGCACCGATGCCGACCGCCAAGGATACACGGGCGGCGTATAACAACCGACTCCACACATCGCGGCCGATCTGGTCGGTACCGAGCCAGTGCTCGGCGGATGGCGCCGCCTGGAATATCGGGAACAATTGATACGGATCATGAGGTGAGATCCATGGTGCGAGTATTGCGACGACGACCAGGATCAGCATGAAGATAAGTCCTGCGACCGCCAGACGATGCCTTCGGAATCGAGACCATCCTGATGGACGTTCCGCTTCGATCGGTTCAGCACTCTGTTGCATATCGTGCGCCTCCTTCCTATCGATACCGAATGCGCGGGTCGGCAAATGAGTAGAGTATGTCCGTAATCAGATTAATCGTGAGCACGAGTACGGCGGCGCACAGATTCACAGCCATTAAGACTGGATAATCGCGGGACAAGATCGCCTGCATCGTCAGTTGCCCCATTCCCGGCCACTGGAACATCTTCTCCGTGATGACGGAACCCCCGATCAGAATGGAGACATCCAAGCCAACAACAGTAATAACCGGAATCAGCGCATTACGGAATCCGTGCTTCGCGACTACGAAGAAAGGCTTCACTCCCTTGGCATAGGCGGTCCGCAAGTAATCTTGCCCCAATACTTCCAGCATGCTAGCCCGCACATAGCGGATCATTTGCCCAGCTACACCAGTAGCAAGCACGACAGCAGGCAAGATCAGATGCTGCAGCAGATCGCCGATTCCACCACTGCCGCCAAGTGTCTTCATCCCACCTGAGGGCAGCAGCTTCCAGTGCAAGGAGAACAAGTAAATCGCAACGAGACCGAGAAAAAAGTTAGGGAGCGAGATGCCCAGGAACGAGATGCTGGTCACGGAATAGTCCAGCTTCGAGTACGGCCTTATGGCGCTCAACATCCCTACGGGGATGGCGATCACATAAGCGATCAGGATCGCCGCTCCCATGAGCAGCAAAGTCGGTCCAATGCGGCTCATAATAACATGAGCAACCGGCTCATATGTGCTGAACGAATACCCGAAGTTTCCTTTCAGCATGTTGCCCAGCCAGTACCCGTACTGCACCCAGAGCGGTTCATTCAGGCCCAACTGCTCTTTCTTCAAGGCGATATCCGCAGCAGTCGTATAAGGATCGATGTACATGTCTACCGGATCGCCGGGTGCCAAGCGGATGATGAAGAAATTCAGAATCGTAATCCCGAACAACACAGGAATCGCGACAAGAACTCGGCGCACCAAATATGTGATCATTCGGAATCTCCTCCTTGTATCGTCGGTTGATAGTTATGACAACGGATAATGGCACGCCACGACATGGTGTGGATCTCCTGTCAGATCAGGCTCGAGAGCACGGCACTTGTCTTGAACGAACGGACACCTTGTGCTGAACCGGCAGCCCGCCGGAGGATTCGCAGGATTCGGCACCTCGCCCTCCAGCACGACCCGTTCCACGTCCCTGAGCTTTGGGTCCGGTACTGGATACGCATCGAGCAGTGCCTTCGTATAGGGATGCTTGGGTGAGTGGAACAACGTCTCTGTCTCGGCGATCTCCACGATCTTCCCTAGATACATCACGGCGACACGATCACTGATGTACCGTACAGCGCCTAGCCCGTGCGCTATGAACAGGTAGGAATACTGGAATTGCTTCTGAAGATCCTTAAGCAGATTAAGAATTTGTGACTGAATCGATGCATCTAATGCCGAGACGGGCTCGTCGCATACGATAAGTCTGGGATTCAGCGAGATGGCCCTCGCTACGCCGATTCGTTGCCGCTGCCCGCCCGAGAACTCGTGCGGGAACCGATGCTTGTGCGCACGGGATAGGCCAACAAGCTCGAGTAATTCGTCGACCCTTCCGTCCACCTTCGCCTTGTCCATCCCGTGTACGAGCAAGGGCTCCGCCAATAGACTGCCGATCCGCTGCCGTGGATTCAAGGAGGAATACGGGTCTTGGAATATGATCTGCAGCTCGGTCCGCATCTTCCTCATCCGGGCTGTGGAGTATGATGAGATATTGTGATCACCGAACACGATTGTTCCCGAGGTTGCCTCTTCCAGCTTGACAATAAGCTTGCCTGTCGTCGATTTGCCGCATCCAGATTCTCCGACTAAACCCAGTGTTTCACCCGGAAATATAGTCAAAGAAACACCATCAACCGCCTTAACAACCCCCGCCGTTCTTGAAAACAGTCCTTTCTTGATCGGATAATGCTTCTTCAGATTGTCCACTTGCAGCAGCGGTGTCCTCGATTCATTTCGTTGCCCCATCATGTTCGCCTCCCTGTGCGACCCAGCATCTGACTTGATGAGCGCTCCCGTCTATCGGCACTAGCTTCGGCTGCTCGGTTCGACATTCATCTGTCACCCATGGACATCGATTATGGAACCGACAGCCCTTGGGCATCGTAGTAAGCGACGGTACAGTTCCTGGAATGGCGAATAATCGCTGATCCGGATCGTGATCCAGACGTGGAATGCTCTCCATCAAGCCCTTCGTGTAAGGATGGCTCGGCCGTTCGAACAACGTATGCACATCCGCTTCTTCCACCACTTGCCCCGCGTACATGACGAGCACTCGGTCTGCCATCTCTGCCACAATGCCCAAGTCATGTGTGATGAGCAGCATCGCCAGTCCGTTCTCACTTCGGGTCTTCTTCAATAGATTCAGAATTTGAGCTTGTATCGTTACGTCGAGTGCTGTCGTAGGCTCATCAGCAATGAGCAGCTGTGGCTGGCACGCCATCGCAATCGCGATCATGACCCGCTGCCTCATCCCACCGGACAAGGCATGCGGATATTCATGCATGACCGATTCGGGACGCGAGATGCCGACTTTCTTGAGCATTTCTATCGCATGTAGCCACGCCTTCTTCTTGCTCCACTTCAGGTGCAAGCGAACACCCTCAATGAGCTGGTTGCCCACCGTGAACACGGGATTCAAGGAAGTCATTGGCTCCTGGAACACAATCGAGATGTCCTTGCCTCTCATTTGACGAATTTGATTGGGGCTTGCTGTTAACAAGTTGCGGCCATCGAACTCGATCGTGCCACTCTTAACCCAGCCGGTCTTGCCCAGCAAGCTCATGATTGAGAGCGCCGTCACGCTCTTCCCGCTTCCAGACTCGCCGACCAACGCTACCGTCTCTCCTTGCTTAATGCTGAAGCTTACGTCCTCGACCGAGGTCACTTCCCCGGAATCCGTTCGAAATACAGTTTGCAAATGGTCTACTCGCAACAGCGGTTCCATCGGTTGTCCACTCCCGCCGGGATGAATATTCATATTAATATAATTATTCATATAAGATTAGTTGGTATTCAGATTAATCGATACCTAGTGGACTGTCAACAGGTATTTTGTTACATTAACTTTCTTATATTGGGGCTTTTACTAAACAAAAAAACCTGACCGAAGATTTCCAGTCAGGTCCATCGCATTCGGCTCACCCTATACAGTCTTCTCCCTTAATTCCTTCGCCGTCCTATCGACTTCTCGCACGCCATCCACGATGCCGCTAATGCGGCGATCCTGATTCTCCATGCCCGCGAGAATCTGCTCCACCGTCGCCATGTTCTGCTCCGTCAGCATAGAGATCGACCCCATCTCAGCCGAGATGGACTGTGATGATTCCCGCAGCCGGTTGGCCGAATCTGCGGCTTCGCCGGAGCGGCTCGCCAGCTCGACAGTGTTGTCGACCATTTCGCGAAGCGATTGCTCCATCGCCACGGAGGCTTCTTGGCCGGCCGTGACCGACTGCTGCCCAGCCAATACACGGTCCGTGACATGAGCCGTCTTGCTGGAGATTCCCTCCAGGATGCCGTCAATCTCTTCCGTGAACCGCTTCGCGTTCTCTGCAAGCTTGCGGATCTCGGAGGACACGACCGCGAAGCCCCTTCCATGCTCACCAGCGCGTGAAGCTTCAATAGCAGCATTCAATGCCAGCAAGTTAGTCTGATTCGTTATCTCATTAATCGTGTTGGCTAGTTCACCGATCTGGCGGTTTTGTTCGTTCAATTCCTGCATCAAGACAACCGTCGTATCCATGATCCCCTTAACCTGGGTCATCTGTTCGCCCAGTAAGTCTGCCTGCTCCATGCTGGAATTCGTCAGTAACGCATTCGAGCTTGATAGCTCCCGAAGCTTGGCCGTCGAATCAACGATAGACACCGTCCCATCATTCAGCACCCGTACGGATACACTTGCCGCGGCCAAGCTCACATTCACCTGCTCCGTGCTGCCCGCAACTTCAGTGAACGCGGCTGTCATCTCCCTGGAGATGACGCCAACGGAATCCGCATTTTCCCGCAGTCCGGTGCTTGAGCGATCAAGCGATTCGGCAGTCAAGCTGACGATATGCAGCGTACTCTCCGTCCGTTCTTGCGCTGACAGTACTTGCTGATAACCAACTTGTGCGTCCCGCCGCAGCCGTTCCCCGAACACTCCCGAAGCGGTAAGCGCACCGGTAATAAGGACGACGAACAAATTGAATGTAATAATGCTTGCATCGTTGAAAGCCACGAACAGTGTTTCCCGATCGACCACGAAGAAATAGTTCGTGAACAAGAGCGCGAACAACCCCGATAGCAGAATCGGCCGGTAGTTGTTGTACAACGTAGTGACAGCCAAGCTATAGTAAATGAGCAGGTATGTAGCGAAGCTATCGGTCGTGGAGATCATGAGGAATGAGATAATAGCAAGCGATAAGGTCAGGATATACTTCATCCCGTTCGCCAGCCATCGCTTCCAGGAGAGTACCGTCACCAGAATCGCAATGATTCCGCCAACGATCACCAGTATGAGCGTACTGGTCTGTGTGGCGTCCGTGGAGAGATTAGTAGCGATGCCGAGCAACAAGGAGAACCATAGAATGTACACCAATAACCGATTTCTTTTATACAAAACTTGCAATTGTTCCATACCTATTCTTCCTTTCTATTATCGAATCCTGTCGATTATCATACCATGGTTTGGAAAATAAAGTCACGTCAAGTCACGTCAAGTCACGTCAAGTCGCGTCAACAATACGTAAACCCGGTTTTGATTGACTTCTCAGCCTATAGTTAATGGTGTAAACTGTATGGACTAGGGTGACTGGTAAGAAGTAGATGACAACCACTAGATATAGTACAAGAGGGAGAGTCATATTATGCGAGGCGACAATTATCAAGATTTTACAGAAGACGGGGCCTGGTGCTTCTTCGCTGATCCAAGGGCGGTCCAGTTCACAGGCGTACACAACCGGACATACGTAGGCTGGCTGACCGGGCGGGGGGACGTACGGATCGGAGCATACGATCATAGCAACGGCACCCTCACCTCCGTGCTGATCAAGCCGAGTCTACAGCAGGACGACCACGCCAACCCGTCCCTCTACTTTCCTGCTGACGGCCGCGCCACGATCTTTTATTCGGCGCACAATGGGACGACCATGTACTATCGCACAATGGAGGTCGCCGAAGATATCACTTCCTTCGGTCCCGAACAGCAGATCCCGGACAATACGAGCGGGTTGCATGGGTATACGTACCCGAATCCGGTCCATGTGGGCAACGAGCAGCAGCTCTACCTATTCTGGCGGGGCGGTAATTTCAAGCCGAACTTCTGCGTCAGACCAGATGGCGACGGGGGAGACTGGTCCAGCCCGCGAACCTTGATTCTCGGCGACGGAGCTCGCCCTTACATCAAGTATGCCGGCAACCGCGAAGACACCATCTGGTTCGCTTTCACCGACGGCCATCCGAATATTGAGCCGAATAACAGTATATATTGCGCTTGCATCCGAGACGGTGCCGTATCCCATGCCGATGGAACGTTTGTCACGGCCGTCTCCGACCTGCCTATGGCTCCACGCGATGCGGATGTTGTATTCGATGGAACCGTGCATAACACGAAAGCCTGGATCTGGGATATCGCCATCGACGCGCAAGGTCATCCAGCAATCGTATATGCCGTGTTCCAATCCGATACCGATCACCGTTACTGGTACAGTTATTGGAATGGGGAATCGTGGGACAGCCACGAGATCACAGCTGGCGGCGCCTGGTTCCCTCAGACGGAAGAGGGAGTTGTCGAGCGGGAGCCGTTTTACTCCGGCGGCCTCATTCTCGATCACGCCGATCCGCGCCACGTCTACCTTTCCCGTCCGGTGAACGGCATCTTCGAAATTGAGCATTGGCACACGGTCGATCACGGACGCACCTGGACATCGGACGCCATAACCGCCGGATCGTCGCGCAACAATGTGAGGCCTGTGCTGGCCCATGGCAAGGACGGCGGCGAAACTGTGTTGCTGTGGATGCATGGCGACTACGTGCATTTCACCCGCTATGAGACCGCGCTGAAGATGAAAGTGGTTGGGGGCGGGCGGTAGTAGAGGCTGTCGATCCATTGTTGATTGACGGCCGTTCCAAGTGAAAAAGGACCCCTACGCTATACCCCACAAAGTGAAGTTAAGCTTCGGAGCATTTTCCGAGTACTTTGCGGGGACCCCGGGTGCTCAAACATCTTGTTTGAACCTCCTCGGATTGTATAAGGGATTTCGCGTGTCCACAATGAATCGACAGCCTCTAGTAAGGGGTTAAGATAGGAATAATAACCTGACCGGAATTCATCGGTCAGGTTATTGGCCATCTGTTTCAAGTAACAGGAAATCATCCTGTTACTTAGGGTAATTTCTCCGGTTTTATCGAATTAACAGGATTTCCTCCTGTTAATTTCCTTGGTTTCCCCTCCAACTGGGCAAAACCAAGAAATTAGATGGAGAAATTCCAGTTAAATGTAATTTCACTACCTTTTCTTACAAATTAACGGGAGCTTTTCCCGTTAGGCCGTCTTGCGCATTTGGTATCGACTGCCGCACTCAAACAACTAGCCAGCCATCAAACATTCCTTCATTGACGGTACATAGCGGATGTGGTAGATTAGCTTCGAAAACGGTTACACATCCTAAAATCCGGTTCCATGAAAAGGTGAACTTATGGACATGTACAGGTGTGAGAACAAGGGCGGCGTCTTCACGTTCGATGCTTCCGCCCAGGCTTGGTCCTTCATCACAAGTCAGCAACGGACTGCAATCGAGCAGATGGACGTGGTTATGGAACTTAACGGCGTCCCGAGCTCATGCTTCAGCAACATCACTTCGGTTCAGGAAAATCTCGCCTTACAGGATGAACACGGCACTTGCACACAAATTACCGTGAACGGCCAGTTCAAATCCCCAGCTGTAGCAACAGAAGTCGTGTTCCGCGTCTATGCGGAGTCAGCCTTCATGACCGTATCCCTATCGATTCACAATCACGGAGAAGCCCCAGTTGTACTGGGCAAATGCAAGCTTATGTGCAGCAGCATATCGGATTCAGCGAATTCAGCAAATTCAGCGGATTCGGCGTCCTCGATTACGCTAGGCGAGCACCCGGCCGATACGAGAGTGCTCTGTCAATCGGCTTGGGTGATCGATAATGCCGTGCGGATGATCAGCTCCGACGCAGGCCACCACAAGAGTAAAACCGTAGGGTTGCTCTACAATCCCGAAGCAGGAGTCGCCCTCAACTGCAGCTTCCTTACATTCGACCGAGCCGATACCGAGATTCACTATCAATACGAACCGGACAAGGGTCGAATAGCAGTTGAGGCCTTCTGCAACTTTGACGACTATGAGCTTGTGCCAGGACAGCGGATAGAGTCGGAAACGGCCTATGTGGAGGTTAGCGACAATCCATTTGCAAGTCTGGAGCAGTGGGCACAGCGAGTAAGCGAGCATTACAAGCCCAAATTCGCGGCACGTCCTTCTCTCGGTTGGGTTGGAGGATGGACGTGGCGAGACGGCTTCTCCCAGGAAACGTATGAGGAGATCGTGCTAGAGAATGCGGCTGCCATTCAATACAAGCTCGGCGGATTCGGCATTCGCAACATCTGGACAAGCATCGGTAATCTCAAGGACATGCTTCCCGGCAACTGGAACGAAGAGAATCGCGAAGCGTTTCCCGACGGGTGGGAGTGGCTGATCGGCAAGCTGGAGCAGTACGGGCAGAAGCTTGGCTTCTGGATTGCACCGTTCTGGATTCCCCACAAGCTGTCTGACCTGTTCGAGGCGCATAAGGATAACTTGCTGAAAAAGGATGGCGAGTATTTGTTCAACAATTACCGCTCCCCCTACGGCAAATCCGGCACCCTGCCCAAGGAAGAGCGCGTCGGCTTCTACAGCCTCGATGGCAGCCACCCCAAGTCGCAGCAGTTTCTGAAGCAGGTGTTCGAGTACTACAACAAGATTGGGATCCGTTTCTTCATGATCGACTTCCTGTATGCCGGGTCGGGGTCCACACCAGGCCACTTCCCATATAACGAATACTACGATCGCTCGAAAATCAAAGGCCCCGAGGTTTACCGGGAAGCTCTGAAAGTAATCCGTGAGGCTGCAGGGGAAGACACTTACCTGCTCTCCTCCACAGGAACAACTTTCCAAAATGTAGGTTACGTAGATGCTGTGCGGGTCGGGCCAGACATCGGTGAAGGCCGGCCCCTGATCGAGACGATGGCGGAATACCCGGCAACTTACACGATTCATGGCTGGAAGCTGATCAGTCTCGTGGCCGCGTCCATGGCTTACACGTATTTCACCGACCGGAAGCTCTACTATAACGACGGCTTCAATGTATTAACCGTCGACAAACCGATTCCGTTAGAGGAAGCCCAGGCAACCGTCAGCATGTTCGGCTTGTCCGCCGGGCCCGTCATGCTGGGTGATGACATAGCCACCATTAGCGATGAGCGCCTTGCGCTAGTCAAGAAATGTCTGCCCCCCCTACTCGGAGATGGCCAAGCCTGTAGACCTGTTCACGTCCGTAGCGCCAGACTTCCCGAAGATATTCAACTTGCGCGTGAAGAAAGCTTGGGAGGACTGGAATGTCGTAGGTCTCTTATATGCCGGGGATTCCATGATGAGCATGGAACTGTCGTTCCGTGACCTCGGTCTGGAAGTGGATGTGCCCTACACCGTATTCGACTTCTGGAGCGAGAAGTATGTGGGCGAGATGACCGGTAGGGTGAAGGTCGAGGTTCCCGCATACAGCATCAAAGTGCTGCGTATCAGCCGGGCCATGCCTCATCCGTGGCTGCTCTCAACCGATATGCACATCACCCAAGGTGGCGTGGAGATCGAACGGCTGGAATGGCATGCGGACAAAGGCTACCTCAAGGGAGTCTGCACCCGTCCTGTCGGCGAAACCGGCAACTTGTACCTGAGGTTACCGCCAGGCTGGAAGCCAGTCAGTTACGATGGACTTAACGTGGCGAAAATTCGCGCAGACAACATCGTAATCGCGATGAAACGTCTAGCCTTTAACGTGGAAACGGTGACATGGCGCATTGACTTCGAACGGACTGCAGAGTTTGCAGCGGGGAATTATGCGGGATTGTAAGAGTACGATGGATATTCGTACACGCGAGTTTATCTACTACTATGACAGGGAGCCTATACAATATGAAACCGATTCGACTAGGTATGATTGGCAGTGGAGATATTAGCAACCGATTCTTCGAGCAAGCCGCCAAGCTGGAGGGTGTAAGTTTCGTAGCTACGTGTGCGCGGCGGTTGGCTAATGCAGAGAAGAAGGCTGCTGCATACGGCGTCCCCCGCTCGTATGACGATTACCGCGTTATGATGGACAAGGAAGAGCTGGACGCGGTTGTCGTCACTACCCCTCATTCCGTGCATACGGAGCCTGTGCTAGCTGCATTGGAACGGGGACTGCACGTGTTGAATGAGAAGCCGATGGCTACCTCATTCGAGGATTGCAAGAAGATGGTCGAACTTGCGGAAGCGAAGAATGCCATCTTCATGAGCTTGCCGTATGATCTCAACCCGGCCTTCCTGGCCGCTTCCGAATTCGTCAATGAACAATACATCGGCAAGATTACAGGCGCCGAAGCGCAGCTCTCCCTTCCTGGACCACCGCGCGACAACTGGTATTATGACAAGTCGATCGCTCACGGTGGAGCTGTGCTCGATTGCCTGGTCTATCCAGTCAGCCGGCTCATCGCCTTGCTCGGTCCTGCCGTCAGTGTTATGGCGGAAGTGAATACATTGATCCCGAACCGGATTGTCGGCGGAGGCAAGCGAGTGAAGAGCGATGTCGATGACAACGTCACCCTCATCGTCGAATTCGCAGGCGGTCAGCATGCGGTCATCCGCACACTATGGGGCATGTCCTTCATGCAAAACAACACGATCATCTACGGCCGCAGCGGAACCGTGGCATTGAATGACAGCGGACTGCCGCTTGTCGTGCATTCTCCGGGACAAGCATTGCCGGATGCTGAACCCGTGGTGTGGCGCGGGATCAAGGACTGCTACATACCGCATAGTAAGATCGCAGCCATTCCGAATGAGGATATCATGACCCATTTTGTCCGAGCACTTCGCGCCAGCGAACAACCTGTGCAGAACGGCAAGCAACAGCTGCACGTACACGAGATTATGTTCGCCGCGTACCGCTCCGCAGAATCCGGCGAGCGCTATACACTGACAACCACCTTCACGCCATGGGAGAAGCTGCAGCCCGCGATCTACGATACTCGCAGCAACTACATATGAAACCGATACGCCTAGGCATGATTGGCAGCGGTCATGTCAGCAACCGCTACTTCGAACAGGCAGCCAAGCTGGAGGGCGTCCGATTCGTCGCGACGTGCTCGAGGCACCTGGACAACGCAGAAAAGAAGGCAATCGCCTACGGCGTGCCCCAATGGTATGACGACTATTACGCCATGATGGATCGGGAGGAGCTGGATGCGGTCGTCGTCACGACACCGCATTCAGCCCACGCTGAGCCGGTACTAGCCGCCCTCGAACAGGGGCTACACGTGCTGAACGAGAAGCCGATGGCCACCAGCTTCGATGAATGCAAACGCATGGTCGAGCTTGCCGAGTCGAATGGCTCTATCTTCATGAGCTTACCGTTCGACTTGAACCCCACCCTTCTAGCGGCCAGCAAGTATGTCGATGAACAGGTGATCGGTAAACTTACCGGTGCCGAAGCCCAGCTCTCCTTACCTGGTCCGTGGCGGGACAACTGGTATTACGACAAGTCGGTCGCCCACGGCGGAGCTGTGCTCGACTGCCTGGTCTACCCGGTCAGCCGACTCATCGCCTTGCTGGGCCCGGCAGTTAGCGTCATGGCGGAAGTCGGTACGCTCATTCCGAATCGAATCGTGGGCGATGGCAAGCGGGTGAAGAGCGATGTCGATGACAACGCTACGCTCATCGTCGAATTCGCAGGCGGACAGCAGGCGGTCATCCGTACGCTGTGGGGCATGTCGTTCAAGATGAACAATACGTTGATCTATGGACGCAACGGAACCGTGGCCTTGAACGACAGTGGATTCCCCTTGGTCGTCCATGCACCAGGGCAAGCGGTACCGGATGGGGCCGAACCCGTGACTTGGCGCGGAATCCCGGACTGCTACGTCCCACGTGCAACGATCGCCTCGATCCCGCAAGAGGACGTGATCACGCATTTCGTGCGCTGCCTACGCGCGGGGACACAGCCGATCCAGTCCGGCAGACAGCAGTTGCACGTCCACGAGATCTTGTTCGGCGCCTATCGCTCGGCGGAATCCGGCCGACGCTATTCGCTGACGACAACCTTTACACCATGGACTAATCTACAGCCAGGTATCTTCAATACACGTAGCGAATACATCTAGCCCTAACAAGCGGCAGGCCGCTTCTGCTCTTCCATCTATTCCATGCGATCATAACTCTTACATCTGTTCCAATCTCTCGATTCTCGATTTCATAGACGGGTGGGTGCTGAACCAGCTCCCCCTGTCTTTTTGCCGCGCCCGACTGAACGGATTGGCGATATACATGGATGCTGTAGATTTCTTCGCGGATTGCACATCGAGATCGCTGTCGCTTATTTTGATCAGAGCCTCCTTCAGCCCTGTCGGGTTTCGTGTCAGCTCCACCGCTGTGGCATCGGCCAAATACTCCCGATTGCGGGACACAGCAAAGTGAACGAACCTCGCCGCGAGCGGAGACAGCACAATAAACACCAACGCTATAATTAGTAGAGCCGGGTGGGTCTTCTTATTGCTGTTTCTACGTTGCTGCTGGAACATCATCCTCGATCCCATATCCGCCAGAATGGCAATAACACCAATCAAGGCAATACTGATCGTCATTAACCGAATATCATAATTGCGAATATGCGCGAGCTCATGAGCCGCCACCCCTTCGATTTCCTCGCGATTCAACCTTTCCAGCAGCCCTGTGGTAAAAGCTACACCTGCCTTCTCCGGCTTAATCCCTACCGCAAACGCATTAGGCGATGGATCCTCCACGATATAAATACGAGGCATAGGAATACGAGCTGGAATACACAGTTCCTCCACAATGTTGTACAGTTGGGCATGTTCTTCCCGTGAAGCCTCTCTCGCCCCGGCCATACTAAGCACCTGGGCATTGGCAGACAAGTATGTAATCGGGAGGTATACGATCAACACGACGGCTGCCAGTCCAATGCCGAACCAAATGTCCTCAAGACCCAAGTACCCCACTGCGCTCCCCGTTGCTGCAACCAGGATACTGAAAAGCAGGATCAGTCCTATCGTCCTCCGCTTGTTCTGCTCGATTTGCTTGTATAGCACTGCAGTCACCCTCTACTCAAAACTTAATGTTGGGCACTTGCTTCTCTGCTTCCGGCGTACTGAGCAGCTGTTCTTCCTTGAAGCTGAACATCCCTGCTACCATATTTGATGGAAAAGACTCCCGCTTGATGTTATAGTCTGCGACTGTCTTGTTGTACAGTTGTCTGGAGTAAGCCACCTTGTTCTCCGAAGCCGTCAATTCCTCCTGCAGATTGAGGAAATTTTCGTTGGCCTTCAAGTCCGGATAAGCTTCCCCTAACGCAAAAATCGATTTTAGCGCTCCCTGCAGCTGGTTGTCCGCTTCCATACGTTCCTTGGGCGTGCCGTTCAGCATCTGATTCCGCGCCTCAATTACTTTCGCAAGCGTCTCTTGTTCATGCTTGGCATATCCCTTGACGGTTTCCACCAGATTCGGGATCAAGTCGTGACGCCGCTTCAGCTGCACATCGATTTGACTCCAGGACTCTTTCACCCAGTTGCGCATCTTCACGAACCCGTTGTACGTTGCAATGAGATATACGATTACGATCACTACTACACCAAGCCCTATTAACCATCCCATGTACAGCCCTCCTTATCAATTTCCTAAATGTACCATACCATATCCCTCTGGTATCCCTATCAGTCTTTCTTCCTAGCCACGCCCTACCAACCGTATTGTTCCGGTCCCCATTCTTTGCGAACCAGTTCCTGCTTTTGATAGACCGATGTCCGATTCGGCAAATCTTCTTCCAGGATGACTCCAGAACCAACAATGCTGTTGACACCCACCTTACAGCCGGGCATCAAGATCGCGTTAACACCAGTCCTCGCATAATCGCCCAAATAACTGGCGTTCGCATGCTCTTTCGGGTATTCCCGTCGTCCTTTCACCCTGTGCATCGCATAACGGTCGTCATACCGAAGCGTCCCACACACCGTAGCAGCGCCAAGGTCGGTATGGCTTCCGATAATTCCGTAAAATTCCATATAATGCGTCAAATGGACCACATCCATAGTCAGACCGGCGATCTCAGCGCAATGGGAAATGATACATTTATTACCGATAACAGATCCTGCTGATACTTGGCAGTAATTGCCTATGTAAGTATGATCCCCGATGAGATTGTTGCCGCCCAGGATCGCCCCGTTCTCGATTGTCGTATGGTTGCCTACGATCACATTTCCTTTGATCACCACGTTGCGTCCAATTACACTGCCCTTTCCCAGTTTCACTAAGCCATCTATAGCTGCACTGGGATGGATCGACGCACCTTCCCCAAGTATGCTCTCGGTCAAGCTGTCGCACTGGAGCTTCGCTACCTTCTGGTTGGCCGACAAAATATGCCACGGCTTATCCAGGTCCATGAATATACCTTTCGTTTCTACCGCCGGCACTTCATTTCCCTCTTGGAGATAATCCGCAACCGACATTTCCAGAAATCCTTCCATGGGTGGCATCATACCAACCTGAACATGGGTGAATAACCCTGAATTGGTTTCAACGTAGGGCCAGAACGTATCCGCAAACGCGAACGCGCCAAAACGGTGGGTAAACGGCCTGCGGGGATGTCCCATGATTTGATCCAGCTTACCGTCCAATAAGGTGCAGCAAATCCAATCCTGGGGCAATTCTTCCCTCAGTGGGTCCACTAACGCCACCGCTTCATGTCCTCCCGCTTCGAAACGGGTTATCATTCGTTCTACATCCGCTCTATTCAGCATCGTATCTCCATAGAAGACCAGGAAAGCGAAGTCCTTCACAAGCTGCTTGGCCGCATGCAGGGAATGAGCCGTACCTTTGTTCGGTTGCGTCTGCACGACAGTGACTCGTTGATCGTTCCGAAAGTAATGACGGATTTGCTCAACCATGTTACCGCCAACAATGATGATATTGTCAAATCCAAGTCCTTCGAGCAGCTCCACCTGGTGCCATACAATCGGACGATTGCCAACCGGTATCATGGCTTTGGGGCGAACCTCGGCAAAGGGCCATATCTTGGTACCGGAACCTGCCGCTAAAATAACTGCTGTCTTCATGAGAGACTCCTTCCGCAACTAGGGATCTTATGCAAATTAAAATAGCCGAATACAGAACCATTCTACCGTAAATGTATGGAGGCTGTATATCATTTCATAGCCCTACCGCCTGTCTCATCATCGCGACGAGTAAGTCCCTTCCGGGCACATTACAAAGAGGAGCAAGGCTTGTCAGCCCTGCTCCTCCGTGCTCACCCTTATTCACTTGTCCGTCCATCACAGCGCACCAACAATCCAACCTTCCAGCCGACTCAACTGGAGCTCCTCGCTAGTTAAGGTCGGAAGCGACAGGTAGCGGCCCAGTACGCCGTCGCGATCCCGATCCCGTATCCAGGCCGCAATCGCCCCCGCATCCCGCTCGTGTTCGTTCCATGATGCGTCCACAGTCACTCGCCTGCGATACAACGAAGGATACGCCTCCACAATGACGTGGTGGTTCTCCGGAATGACCACTCCATCGAACGGCCAGAAGTGGACCCGGATTACATTCGCCCGCTGCAGCCTCCTTAGCCGCACGATCCAGGCCAGGCCAGCATGCGTGGAGTAGGACACCGCTCCCTGCAGGCTTTCCCGGCGATCCAGGTCAACAACGCTCTTGGCAGCGGGTGTGAACTCCCGTTCCACCAATCTCTTGAGCGTCGAGCTGTACGGAGGCTGCTGCTGTCTCTTGCCATACTCCACGGAATGCCGCGCCGTCTTCCAGTTCCGACCGAACCAGGTCAGGAATTCGTCCCAGCTGTGCAGATTCAACTCCTGAAGACGCTCGCTTGGGTAGGAAAGCCCATGGTCGAGTCCGATTACCAGAAGTTGTTGGTCCGATCGCAGAGCCTCTACGAGGTACAGGTACAAGTTCTCCCGCGTCCACTTGCGCGGCAGCAGTTCAACCTCCCGATCGGCTTTCGCCCAAGCTACCGCAAGGTTCCGGTTCACGGTACGCGGGTCACCCGCTCCGGAATAGTCTACACCGATGTATCGATCGAACAACATCGCCCACCTCTTCCCGGGGATCTCCTGGTAGAGCGCGCGCTGATTAGATCGCGCGCATCCGATTGTTCCTCGGGTTGTGCTCCACTTCGGCAAGCCCGAGCACTTCCATTAACGGCGGCACATACATGCCGAATCGGCCGCGCAGCCCTTTCTTCAACCCGTACCAGCCCCCGACTGGGTTGTCCGGCGAACGCCCCCAAGCTTCGACTGTGCCTTCCTTGGCCGGCTTCTGCTCATCTGCGCTGCCGAGCTCCATCCAGTCGCCATGCTCCTTCAGCATGGCGTGCAGATCAGCCAGACAGCTATAGTCATAGTGTAGGACCGTCTTGCCTACCGTACATACCAGAATCGCCTTGCCATCCTTCTCATCCTTGTACATCTCGAATTCAGACGTTTGAGGCGGTGTTTGCAGCTTCCATGGATTTGGCTTCGTTCCCAGTTCGTTCGACATCTCGCAGCAGCCCCTTCTTATACATGTGCATGGTATTCTGTATCCAAGATACAACAAGCCGCATGTACAAGCAACAAGAGGGTACGACAGCTCCTACGAACAACTAGTCATCAACGCCTCGTTACTCCACCACAGTCTACATCAACCAACGGTCGAGAAAAGCATACGCCATACTGCGTATTTCCGGTGGGAAATCATGCCCCTTGTCCGTCATGATCGCCTGAAACCGGTCGCCCGCTTCAAGGAAGCGATACAGTTCATGAAGCTCGGTCATACAGGCTCCGATCGCTTGCCAATGCGGGAAGATGTGGTCGCTTTGGCCATAATAATGAAACGACGGTACAGGAGCCGCCAACGCAGCGATTTCGTGAAATTCGAACGGGATCTCATATTGGCTCAAACATTCGGTAATTCGGGGTAAGTGGGTGTACCAATCGCGAATGCCCCAATGCGTCGGCCGATGATCGCCATAGAAGGGGCTGAAGCCACAACTGCTGACCGCCGCCTTGATCCGGCTATCCAGACCGGCCAAGAAATAGGCGTTGTAGCCGCCGAACGAATGACCGATCACTCCAATTCGGTCGGCATTCACGCTAGCCAACGAGCAGAGCAGATCAACCCCTTGCATATGATCAACCGTATTCTTCGCGACAGTAGACCATTCGGGATGCTGATCATAGAACGGCTGGCTGCGGAAGGCGAGAAGCCCTTCGTAGATTCGTTCCCCAGCGGTCAGGGCATCCGGAGCAAGCACGATATAACCGCGCGAGACGAGCTCCAAGCCGTAGCGCCTATTCTCCACACCGTTGGGGGTCGCGACATTCGCCTTGCCCGATTCATGCGTAGGGTGCAGTGCGAGCACGGCGGAGCGGCGTCCGTCTGCCCCCATGCCGCTCACGGATTCATCCGGGATTAACAAGTAGGCGGTGACCGTGTCATCGAATACGGTATTGTACACGAGATGTACCCGCGTATGATCCTGCTCCTTCTCTTCACCCAGCACCTTGTAAGTAATCGGAGGTCGATCAGGTATGCCTCCCATGAAGTCTAACCATTGCTGTTGAATCTCATTTCGTTTGTGGAGCCACTCCGCTCTCTGCTCCACTCCGTCCAACAGTTTGGGGAGGCCACGTTGATTCAATTCGTATAAGTTGTAGCTCATCGTTGTCTGAGTCTCCTATTTGTTGGACTAGGTTCTTACTTCGTCTTGGTCTTCTCCAACTCCACTTGTTTGCGCAACAGGTCATCGGCTTTCCTCAATGCTGTATTCACATCATCCTTACCCAAGGCCGAATTCAGGAAGGCATCCCGCATAAGCGCATCCGCCGTGTTCGTCTCAATCACCGTCATGCCCTTCGCACGTGTCGGGCGTAGTGGAGCGAGCTCGTAATAGCCGACGGCCTTCATATTCTTACCTTTGTAAGCGGCACTGTCTTGACCAAGAACATCCATCATCCCCTTGTTGGCGACTGTCGGTAAAAATCCGTTGCGGGAATCCTTCATCTGCACTTCGTCGCTCAGCATCTCCATGATGACCTTGAACGCCTCATCCTTGTGCTTGCTCTGCTTCGTAATCATCAAGTATCCAGGTGGGAATATACCGATCTTCTTAGGTGCTCCGTCAATAATCGGGATCGACACCATGTCCCAGTTTTTCAGCATGCTCAAGTCAAGGTAGGGCGAGAATATATCAGCATGAATGCCTACGTTGCCTTTCTGGAACAGTGCCCCTTCTTCCGCGAGGGTCGGACGGATTTCGTTGTTCGGTATTTGATAAAACCGCATGTAGTTGTTCAGTATTTTTTTCCACGTATCAAAATTGGACAGTTCATCCTTAGCCGGATCTAGCGTTGAGAGCGAATATTCATTGTACGTTAATAGACTGGAGACATTCGCGCTGAACCCACGGTAAGTGACCCCGTCTTCCACCCGGGTAAGCTTCTTGGCCACCTCATAGACCTCATCCCAGGTCATGCCATCCTTCAAATAAGGTTGACCGAACTTGTCGAACAAGTCTTTGTTGTAATACAGCACGCGCGAGAAGAAAGGGGATACAGGAAGTCCGTATAGTTCTCCGTTCTGGGCCGTCAGATCCATGAAACCCTTAATGAAGATCGGATTAAAGCGGCTCAAGTCATACTTGTATTTCTTAACCAATTCGTTCATATCGTAACCTAAATCCAGGTTCAGGTATCTGGTTTGTACCGTGCTGGATAGTCCGCGAATAATATCAGGAATCTCACCTGTGGCGATAATTTCCTCAATTGTGCTTTGAGGCCCGGTCGACTTCAACCATTTGATTGTGATATAAGGGAACTTTTTCTGTAGAGCGTCCTTGAACCGCTTGTTGAACTCCTCTTCCGATACGCCAAATGCATGAATTTTCAACTCAATCGGCTCAGGTGGTTTCTCCGTCGCTTTCGGAGCATCTACTCCCGGGGTAGTCGTATTCGTTCCACTGCCGCTGCAAGCTGATAGTAAAGCGACGAGTAACAAAACAATCAAGCTACTGTACAACCTCTGTTTACGAACCAATCTGATCGACCTTCCTTTGTCCATATGAATTTTGTTGAACCTATCGTGAATCATGGCTTGTCGCCTGTCAGCAAGATCGTGATGTCCAACAATTCAACTGATCTTATCCGTTCATGAGAAACACCTCCATACATTCAACAAGTCTGCATCGAAAGATAAAAGCGGATACAATGTGATACTTATCTAATACGTATTACTAATTTCAAATATATTTAACACATCAGATATTGTCAACGATAAAACGATCTTAAAAATAAATAATGGGCAACTACACTGTATAACCGTGTTTTATGTGTGAAAAAGTAACTATTCTGATATTTATCTAATATGTAAATTGTTGAAAATCACTTCTGCTATGTATAATCTCTGTTTGACATACTGAAGTATATCTAATAAGATCAATAATCATATCATCGAATATAAGGTTGAGGTTGATACGCCTATGGAACGCCGACCCAGTCGCAAAACATTCCGTCCAAGATTGGATGAACTCGTCTCATCGATTCGCAATCAAATCATTACCGGGAACATCGCACCTGAGCAATATCTGCCCTCCGAGAAATTGCTTGCGGAGCAATATGGATTAAGCGTCCAATCGGTGCGCAAAGGGCTTGATCTGCTCGTCAGTGAAGGGCTTATTGTCAAAGTCCCTAAAGTCGGAAGTCAGGTAGTCGATCCGGCTGAGAAGGGCGCCGTCACGATCCGGCTCGGGTATTCGCCTACCATTCCGGACGATGTGGACATTCACCGGCTCATCGCCATGTTCCACCGTGAGCATCCCAACATTCGCGTCCACGCCGTTCCACTCGGACACAATTCCTACAATCAGTACAAACCGTATCTCGAGAATGGCTTGCTGGACGTCGTTACGATGAACTACAACAGCTTTCTTCAATTTTCCGACAATCACAGCCTCGATGACTTCGACCCGCTCGAACGTAAGGATGAGCTGTACCACTTCCTGTCCGACGCCTTCACGGTAGACGGCCAGCTTCGGGTACAGCCCTTTATGTTCTCTCCGATCATCTTGTGCTACAACCGCAGCCATCTGGCGCAGCTAGGACTTTCAGAGCCGAATAGCAGTTGGAGCTGGGAGCGATTGTTCGAATGCGCGGATGCCTTGCACATTCCGAACGAACGGATCGGCTTTCATTGTTATTTCTCGACACAGAACCGGGCGAGTATATTGCTGATGCAGCGGGGCAAGGCATTTGAGCGTCACGAAGATGGCCGTATTAAGCTGACCGGAACCCGCATGATGGAAGCGATCCGATACGGCCGACAAGTCTATAAGAACAATCCGTCACTGCCGAACAGTCTCATGAATTGGGACACCCAGAAGATCGACATGTTCCGGCAGGGCAAGGTTTCTATCGTCATGACCAGTTATTTTCAACTGAATCACTTATTGGGCACTGACTTGGACTTCGACATCGCCCCCGTCCCTCATTCCGGAGAATCACTAACCACACTACTCACGATCGGATTGGCCGTGAACCGGCACTCCAAGAACAAGGAGGCGGCCCGCAAGCTGGTCGAATTCATGACTTCCTCCAACGCTCAGTTGTTCATCAGGCAGCATACGTGCAGTCTTCCCGCCCGGATCGCAGCAGCCGAGTGGTCGGGTCATGGAACAGATGTCATCAACCGCCCCTCGCGGTTCTCGTTGTTCCGAGAGATCATTCCGAGCTACCGGTTGTTCACCGACATGAACATTGGGGAGAATGAGTACGCTGAGCTGTTCAACGAGCTGAGGCTGTATTGGGCTGGACTGGTAGACGAGCAGACGTTCTGCTCGCGAGTTGAGGCAATCGGGCCGCCTATGATGTCGGCACCTTAGTACAGTGGGGGGCGAGTGGCGGCTCCGTCCGCTGTTGGAATCGGGCCCCTTGAATTTGTTTGTTGGAGACGGGGCCCGATTTCAGGCGGACGCTGTGTCACTTCTCCGCTCCTTTCCCATGCCCTCTTTGCCCTTCTCTTGCTCATGGCACTACGTGTTCCGACGCTCCGCGTCCGGTTTTGCGGACCTTTCAGCGGTGTCAGGTTAATTTCTATTATGTTGTTTTATGAGAAACCCCTGGAGTGATGTACACTCCAGGGGTTCTTGTAGGTTGCAATGAATAAATATTCACGGATTTGCTATCATCGGACACACTTCTAGGCTTACGCCTGCATCGCTTTCCGTGTAACTGGCACAAGCTGAATGACGCCTGAGCCGAGCAGCTGCATGACCGTCTTCACCACGATTTGCCCGATGATCGCATACCCGACCATATCCCATGGCAAGAATCCCGCTCCAAGCGGCGACAACCCGATAATAACGAACACGACACTATCCAGCGCCCCGCCCACAATGCCGCTGTACAGCACTTTAAGCGACATCGGCAGCTTCAGCCGCGTGTAGATCTCGGTATCCGTCGTCTCAGAGAACAGGAACGTGACCGCCGAAGCAAGTGTAATCCACAGCGTGTCACCCAGCGCGTAAGAAGTTACCGCGGACAACAGCATGGCGGATCCAATGGCGATATACGTGTTCCTACGTCCGATCGCGTTCTGCACCAGATCACGCAAGATGAACGTCGCCCCGATCAGGAACGAGCCGACCGGCACGATGAATTTGCCCCAGATGAGCGGGTCACTGCTGGCTGTGAGTACATTGGCAAGTGTAATGCCTAGCAAATACAAGATGATCCAAGTTGTTTTCATCCGAATCACGCCTCCTATCGGTTATCGACTTTCTCAGGATACAGATCATGGTTCATCAAGCGATGCTCCGCCATCTGCTCATACTTCGTGCCAGGCTTGCCCCAGTTGCAGTACGGGTCGATGGAAATCCCGCCACGCGGTGTGAACTTGCCCCACACTTCGATGTAGCGCGGATTCATCAGCGCGATCAGATCATTCATGATGATGTTCATGCAATCCTCGTGGAAATCTCCGTGGTTGCGGAAGCTGAACAAATACAGCTTGAGCGACTTGCTCTCCACCATCCGAACGTCCGGAATATAGGAGATGTAGATCGTGGCGAAATCCGGCTGGCCGGTCATCGGGCATAAGCTCGTGAACTCGGGACAGTTGAACTTGACGAAGTAGTCTCGACCCGGATGCTTGTTGTCGAATGCCTCCAGCACGTCCGGTGAGTAGTGGAACGGGTACTTCGTCCCCTGATTGCCAAGCAGCGTAATGTCTTGAAGCTCTTGCTCGCTTCGACCGGCATTCGAATGGGTGTGTACGGACATAAAAAAAATCTCCTCTCTTTTCTGCGCATGGCCGCTTAGCGGTCGCGAAAAGAAGAATGAGATTCCGGAACTGGCTCATCATTAAAAACTTAGAGGACACGTAAAAAAGGGCACTGATGCGGAAATGAATAGGCGGAACAGCGAGTAAGAACGCTGCACGGACTTCACCTAGGGCCGCGAGTGCTTGTCGTTAGTTTTTTATAGAGGGAGTTTCCGAACCTCTCCCGGAGCAAGCCCCGGCTTTTCTTCTTCAATTGCTGCTATCCTTCGTAGGATAGCATAGCTTCGGGCGGCTGACAATACACACATTCTGGGTTACGCAAAAAAGCCGTACGTCTGCTTACAAAGGAACTGGGTTCCCCTATTCGCCAACGCACGGCACGACTACACTCTTATGTTCTGTAACTTGGCACGCTTATACTCGATAGTGGTCCGCTCTCCAATGCGTGATGGACTGCTTGATCTTCCCAGGCTCCATCCCCGTATCAGCGGCTTTCTTGCAAAGCTGAGGAAAGGTGTCATCCTCGGCGAAACGGAGGGCAATGATCTGCTGCAAGGTGAGTCTGGCATCCAACGGTTTGCCGGTTAGATGAATATGCCGGAGGTTCTCTTCTTTAAGAATCATGCGATCCTGCAGCTTAGTTGCGAATACTCGGACTAACACCACCAGTATCGCAATACAGAGTGAACAACCGAAGATTAATAGCGACGAATAGCTGAATGCCTCTCTGATCGTGTGAACAATGGACGCAATGAAGATAATAATCGAGAGCGGCGTCAGAATGAAATGATACAAAGGTACAAATTTTTTATGATTGGCATACGTTTGCGGTTCGAATTTACTCATTTTTTGCTGCCTCCTTGTTATTGGATTGTCTGATCTGTTGGAACTGCCACCCGATTCACATCATCCCAACTTATGCCGTTTGAATTGAATGTCTATTACTCCTAATATACCATACCTAGCGATTAACCATAATCAGGATATGCAAAAATAATAGTTTCAACAGCGGTGGATTTGCTTTAGTCGGACAGACTCCTTGATGGACATGGATATATACCTCTAGAACGGGGGAGAGGGTGACACGTAACACGCAAGGGGGATTTCCTGCTATAATGGGTTCAATGTTTGCCGGATTATTCGCACGTGCATACTGTAGCCTATTCAGGCCAAACCAACAACCAACATTAGTGAGGTGAGATCATGTCCATTCGTATCAAGTTGCTGCTGTCTTATACGGCCATGCTCCTCATTAGCCTGCTCATGTTCGTGCTTGCCGCCGGCCTGTTCACGATTGCTTCTACCGGAGACCTGAACAGCTTCCGTGATATCTATAAAGTGCATTATCGGCTGAATCCATTGACGACACAGGAAGAGTCGATATTCCTCGAGCTCAAGTACCTGGCTAAGAATGAACCGGATACTTTGCAGAATGAGAAGCTGCTGGCCGACTATGACTTCAAGCTTCGCACAGAGCGAGCCGGACTGTATGTCCGACGGGAGAGCAACCAAGTATTCGAGTCCTACACGTTCAACCAACCCGAACTGAAACAGGCACTCCCTCCCTATGACTTGAACAACAACCAGATTCGCAATACGTTCAATATCGGGGAGCGCTTTTACGCGTATGCGAAGTTCGACTTCAAATACTCCGATGGAGCCAAGGGCAGTGTGTTCGTCATCCGGGAACGCAGTCCGTTCGCTGAGCTGACGCGTCGACTGCTACCGATCTTGTCGCTCATGTTGCTCGGATTCCTCGTGGTGGCGAACGTGCTGCTGTACCGCTGGATTACGAGAAGTGTGGTGAAGCCGCTGAATTTGCTGAGAGGCTCGGCGGAGCGCATTAAGGAGGGCAATCTGCAGTTCAAGCTGGATCTTCAATCGAAGGATGAGATTGGGCAATTGAACGAAGCGTTCGAGAGTATGAGAGAGCGACTGCAGCAATCCGTCCAACTCCGGCTGCAGGATGAAGAGAACCGCAAGGAGCTAATCTCGAACATCTCCCACGATCTGCGCACGCCGATCACTAATATTAAGGGCTATATTGAAGGCATTCGGGACGGGGTCGCCAATACACCAGAGAAGATGGATAATTATGTGGCGATCATCTACGCCAAAGCGGTAGCCATGGAACAACTCGTCGAAGAGCTGTTCCTATATTCGAAGCTCGATCTCAAGCAAATTCCTTTCACGTTCGAACATATCGATATTGTAAAATTTCTGGATGACTGCATCGACGAGCTACAATACGACTTGCAAGCGAAGGGCACTTCTCTCAACTGGGATCAGCATGTATCTGAGAGCATTACAGTGTTAGCCGATCGAGACAAACTAAAGCGCACTGTGCTTAATATCCTCGGGAACGCACTGAAATATTCGGATAAAGAAGCCAAGCAGATCCGAATTTCCTTGCAAGCAGACGCTCAGTGGGTCACGGTAGAAATCCGCGACAATGGCATGGGCATTCCATCCGAAGCCATACCACACATCTTCGAGCGTTTCTACCGGGCAGAACAATCTCGCAATTCTGCGAGCGGCGGAAGCGGGCTAGGACTTGCCATTGCCAAGCAAATTATCGAAGGACACGGCGGAACCATATGGGCCACGAGTGAGCAAGGCGTCGGTACGAGCCTGTTCTTCACCTTGAAACGAACGACGACGAACACTGGAGGTCCCGATCCCGATGTCACGCATCCTGATTATTGAAGATGAGACGACTATTGCTCAGCTGCAACGCGATTATTTTGAGCTGAACAGCTTCGCTGTGGACTTGTGCCACACTGGTGATGAAGGGCTGAAGCAAGCGCTAAACGGGGACTATAGCCTGATCATTATCGACCTGCAGTTGCCCGGTATGGACGGCTTCGAATTGTGCAAGCGATTGAGACAAGCGAAGGAAGTGCCAATTCTGATCGTGTCTGCCAAGAACGAAGAGATCGATAAGATCCGGGCATTCAACCTCGGCGCTGACGACTACATTACGAAGCCTTTCAGTCCGAGCGAACTAGTCGCCAGAGCGAAGGCCCACTTGACTCGATACGAGCGACTGCTCGCCAAGCAGGAGCCGCCTGCGAAGGAAGAGATTCACATTCGCGGCCTGGTCATTGATTCGGCTTCGCGTCGGGTATTCGTGCGGAACCAGCAAGTTGCTTTCACGACCCGGGAGTTCGACCTGCTGGAATTCTTAGCGACCCATCCGAACCGGGTGTACAGCAAGGACGACCTGTTCGAGCGCATCTGGGGACTCGATTCCAGCGGCGACATCGCCACCGTCACCGTTCATATCCGCAAGCTGCGCGAGAAGCTGGAGGCTGATCCGTCCAACCCGCAGTACATCGAGACGGTATGGGGTGCAGGTTATCGGTTCACGGTGTAGCGAGAATATTTATCCGAATAAATATTCACGAATCGTCGGACAGACTCTTAGCTGTTTATAATCTTTTAAGCGGCAGTTTATATTTTATTAATAACTGGTTTCGAAGCCGTTTATATGTGTCCGGTATGATTCAGTTGTAGGCAACAAACAATCGAATCTAGGGGGACATCATAATGAACAAGCACTCTAAGAAACTAGCCGCCATCTTGATGGCAACTGCCATCGGCTCCACATCCTTACCGTTCGCCGTCATGAACGCACAGGCCGCTTCGGCCCCGGTAGCTTCTACTTCCGGAGTTGTGACCACTTCCTCCGATCTACTGCAAGAGTTGGAAGCCGCGATGAACGACTTGTTCCGTCTAGGCATCATTCATGGTTATGAAGATCAATCGTTACGCGCCCTCAACAGCATCAATCGGGCAGAGCTCGCTAAGATGATTGTGCATACATTCGACTTGAAAGGTACAGCCGAGAAGCCGGCTGCATTAACAGACGTCAATCCGAACGCTTGGTACTATCAATATGCTGCCGATCTAGTAGGTCTTGGTATTATGCAAGCACCTGATGGCAAATTCAATCCGAATGCGCAAGTCACAGACGACGAACTCGTACAGATCGTATCCAAGGCGCTCAAGCGTGACGTGAAATCCGTTCAACACTGGATGGATAAATTCTACTCGCTCAACGATAATGCCACCCGAGGTGAAGCAGCTTACCTGCTCAGAACAGCGCAGAAAGCCATTCCTGCTTACAATGCCAAGATTACCAGCGTAACGGCCTTGAACGAAATTACGTTGATCGTAACATTCGATGCTCCACTGACCGCGACGAATGAAGCATTCGATAAGGCCAAAGCAGACTTCGTCTTCAATGACGGTCTTACGTTGACCAATATGCCGCGCCTGAAGACAGGTTCGATTGCCACTTACATCGTTCCGACCTCTGTCCAGAAGCCAGGAACAAGCTACAACCTGACTTACAAAGGAAAACAAGCCGGTACATTCGTAGGCAATGCAACGAAGCTGGATATGACCCAAGCTACGCAAGTAACGAACGACACCTTCGAGCTCGAATCGCTGAAATCGGCTGGCGTCGTGGACTACGGCTACGTCATATCTGCTTACAGTGGTGGTCGCGGTGCCAACGCATTCGTCCTGAACGATCGCAACAGCGCAGATGGTAAGACGTATCAGATCATCTCTTCGATGCAAGCTAGACAAGTCACGATTACACCGGAAGGCGGACAGCCGATCGTGGCCCGCTACGTACCATTCACGCAGTCCACAGACGGCAAGCAAGAACCGAAATTCCGTCTGCCTGAAGGTCAAACCTTAACGCCAGGTGTCAAATACACCGTAACTTCGGATTGGGCCAACAT
The DNA here is from genome assembly GCF_056401635.1 of Paenibacillus sp. P4_E11. Taxonomy (NCBI): domain Bacteria; kingdom Bacillati; phylum Bacillota; class Bacilli; order Caryophanales; family Paenibacillaceae; genus Paenibacillus; species Paenibacillus sp. P4_E11. Next base: position 163,628 of record NZ_JBFUIX010000004.1, read on the forward strand.
CACCAACCCGACCTTCGTAGCGAAGGAGATCGCCACCCTGCAAGTGACGGGAGCCGAAGCGGTTAGCGACACTTCGATCAACGTCACACTGGCTCAAGATCCAGGCGATGAGCTGTTCTCCGGACGAAGCGTTCAATTGACAGCCGCGAACGGCGATAAGCTGACGGCTACTTACAAGTACTCGAGCCGTAAAGGTGCAGTTGGTGTATTCGATCTGGCGGCGGGCAGCAAGCTTGCAGCAGGAACCACATATACTGTAACACCTGTAGGACCTTGGGCAACTGCTTCTCAAGTTAGCTTGACCACAAAATAAGAAGATTGTTCCTAAGGATCGCGTCTTTCGAGGCGCGGTCCTATCCTACTAGAAAGGGGTGGGTTCCATGCGGCGTCTCTTGTTAGTAAGTGCTCTGTCGTTAGCTGTTGTAATGACCGGGTGTGAGGTGAGTGTCGACACCTTATTAACGAACGAGGAGCAGAAGGAGGCTCAGACCGTGAATCAGGAGAAGACTAGCTTGAATACGCGCTTGATAGCTGCCGCCGAACAAGGCGACAAGGAGTCGATCACGAAGCTGCTCGCTGACGGCGCGGATATCGACGCCACGGATGCGCAGGGACGAACGTCCGCTATGATCGCCGTCCACAAGAACAAGTTGGCCGTCTTCAATCTGCTGGTAGAGAAGGGCGCAAACATTAATATTCGCGACAACCGCTCAGATAATCCTTTACTTTATGTAGGCGCTGAAGGCATGATGGACTTCTTGAAGGCTGCTATCGCAGCGAAAGCCGACACGAAGCTGACCAACCGATTCGGCGGCACGGCGCTCATCCCTGCGGCGGACCGCGGCCATGTCGAGATCGTGCGGGAGCTGCTGACGACTTCCGATGTGAATATTAACCATGTGAACAATTTGAGCTGGACTGCACTGCTCGAAGCGATTATCCTGGGCGACGGCGGCAAGGATCATCAAGCCATCGTCAAGCTGTTGATTGAGCATGGTGCAGATGTGAATCTGGCCGATGGCCAAGGGGTCACGCCTCTGCAGCATGCCAACAATCGCGGCTACCGGGAGATGGCCACGATGTTGACTCAAGCCGGGGCGAAGTGATGACGGAGCAGCTAGTCTTCTAGGATCAGCCGCAACATTTTTTGTATTTCTTACCGCTGCCGCACAGGCAGGGATCGTTGCGGCCGATCTTTTCAACCTTTACGGCTATCAATCGAATCCATTTCTATGACAAGTTCATCACCCTTTCCCTCATTAAAGAGACGTGTAATATCCTCATACACCTCTTCAGGATACAGGCTGTCACTGCAGCATACGATCTCTGCATTTAAGTAAGGGGTCGTCTCGATCTCGGGAAACCTGCCGAAATTTTACTCATCCTTCCCCTTACTCTTCATCCGAAAGCGACGGGGCGTCTCGCCTATTACTTTTTTGAACAACTGGCAGAAGTAGGACACATTCGGGATCCCGATCTCGTAAGCGATCTGATCCAGGGATTGCGTACTCGCCATCAACAGACGGCACCCCTCCTGAATTCTACGGGCTGTCAAATAGTCGGTTAAGTTCTCCCCCACTTCTCTACGAAACAACCCCGACAAATAGGGCGCAGACAGGTGCAGATGATCGGCCAATAGCTGCAAGTTGAACGGCTTCATGAAGTTGCTCTCGATCCATTCCATGGCCAGTTCCGCGTGACCGAAGGCTCGCGTATTCACCGTCGATAGATCATAGTTGTCACGGGGCCATTGCTGCTGCAGCAAGTCGATCCAGCCCAATACATAGAGGACATGCTGCTCCTCCATCCGATCGGTGGCCGAATCTTGCGTAGGCAGATGGCTCAAGCGTTGCAGGTGGCGGATGAGAGGATGATCGGCCTGTACCCCATTCAGAACCTGAACATCCCAGGACCGCTTACAGATCAGTCGATGAAATTCCATCAATCTGGGGAAAGCCCGAAGGTAGGGCTGGAGCCAGGCCGGATCGTAGACCAGGAACGAGCGTATAAAGGGACGTTCATCGGTAGCCTCTATAGCGAACTTATGCAATTGAAACGGTTGGAAAAAAAGCAGCATCCCATCCGTGATCCGGATCGTCTTCTGTCCCACGACAACTTGCCCATCCCCCTGCTCGATGTACAAGAATTCAATGCCTTCATGCAAATGAATAATATCCTTATAATTCGCTCCGTTGCTGCGACGATAGACGAACTGGAACGGGGCTTGGGTTAAGGACAACGGCTGGAGCGGCTTCATATACTGGTCCTCGCTTGGATTACGTAATGTAACAACATTTTATCATAAGATAATCAAACAACCAGTCCCCTTTTATATGTAAAATGAGAGAAGTCACTCGTGAAAGGGGCCTATGGAATTCATCATGCATACGAAGCATCTGGTTCAAGACTGGCAAGCTGTCCGTAATAAAATCAACGTGTTCCCTTGGGCGGAACAAATCATTCGGAAAACAAAAGAAGATACAGACTGGTGGGTCGCCCACTATGAGGATGACGCTACGAGTATTGCGGGCTGGGGGCACAATTACTTCTGCCAAGCTTGCTTCTCCTCGCTCGTGTTCGATCCTGCTAAGCCGGACGTGCATCGCTGCAGTCAGTGCGGCACCGAGCGTCTGGATGACGATGTAACGGAAGCGTGGCGCTACTCCTACCGCAGCAGAGCCTGCGTACAAGTGTTTCATGCTGCCGTGTTGTACAACATTCATGGAGACCCGTCTTATCTGACATACATTCGCAAGGTACTCTCCTTCTACGCCGACCACTTCGAGTCATTCCGGGTTCGGGTACCGGCTGGCTTCGAAGGAAGATTCAGCGGCATCAATCTGACCGATGCGGTCTCGATCTGCTGGATGTTGAACGGCATGGAGTTGATTCGAGACCAATTCACAGACGCCGAGCTGGATCGGTACAAGCACCGCTTCTTCCTGCCTATGGCCGATTTCTTGCACCGCAAACCTGGCGGGACACCGAATATCAGCATCTGGATGAAATCCGCCCTTGGCATGATCGGACTGTTCTTCGATGAACGGGAATGGTGCCGACTCGCGGCCGATGGTCACGAGGGTATTACAGGGTGGCTGAACGAAGGGTTGCTGCCGGAGGGCTTCTGGTACGAGAGCTCGTTCCATTATCACTTCTACTGTGCGGAGGGACTCACATATTACGCGGCATTCTGCGGTCTGTACGATTACGACAGCTCCGGATTCACGGACGCGATCCGCAAGATGTACCGTTATCCGGTCCAATACGCGTTCCCGGACGGGAAGCTGCCGAGCCCGAACGACGGGTGGCCGCTGCGTTCGTTCGCGAACTATGCGCATCAATACGAGTGGATTCGCAATATATATGACGAAGCCCCTTACCGCTACGCCCTGGCGCAAAGCTACGAAGATTCGGATCAAGCCGATACCGCCAAATCCGGGGACAGCAGCACGAACAATGGCGGTCTTCCGCGGCTGCTCTTCGGTACTGATTGGCGCCGCGAGCTGGAGCTCTACGAACGCGAGCATCAAGTGTCGATACGACCTGCCCGCGATTCGCGCTACGACGAAGACATCTATTATTGCATGCTGCAGAACGAGCAGGCGAGCGTGTTCCTGAAGTACGGGCTGGTCATCCGCGAGCACTCACATGCGGACGTGATGAACTTCGAGCTGTTCCTGAAGGATGAGATCGTCTCGCGCGACATCTCCAATAGCGGCTACGGCTCTGACCTGTTCCGCGAATGGCAGCGCAAGACGATCGCGCACAACACCGTCATGATCGATCGGCAGACACAGCCGAATCGGCCGAACGGGAACATACTGGCGTTCGACGCCGCCGGGAACAGCTGCCGAGTGTCGGCAGACGACGTGTATCCCGGCTGGACGTACACGCGCGGCCTCCAGCTGCAAGCCGATCGGCTGCTGGATGAATTCGTGGTGGCGCCTACGGGCGGCACGGAGGGCGATGCAGCGAATGGCGGAGCGGCGAGTGCTGGAGAGCACACGTTCGACTGGCTCTTTCACTGCTCCGGCGAGCTGGAGTATAGCTTGCCGATGCAGAACACGAACCCGCCTGGCGACGCAGACGGCTATCAGCTCATGCAGGAGGTCGCCAGCTGTGCGACCGATGATGACTGGGAGCTGAGCTGGGTGCTCGCGGACAAGCGGGTGACCCTCGCGATGAGCGGCTGCCCAGGGACGACCGTCTATATCTTCAAGGGCTACGAGCACCGCTCCGACCTGATGCGCTGGGGTGTGATGGTACGCCGTACCGGCAGTGACGCTACATTCCAGGCCGAATATCGGTTCCATTAAGCAGTTGTGGCCGCCTCCTCTCTCTTCATGAGAGAGGAGGCTTTTTTTGCGTTATCCCCCTGCCAATCTACGTTAGGCGAACAAGTCAGACAGATGGAAAGCCGTGTCTTTATTGGCCGCACTCCCAAAAAGATCTATTCACGGCTTACTTGCAGCCCATTGCCCCCTCGGAACGCATCCTCAATCTATATGGCACGGGCGGGATCGGTAAGAGCTTCGAAAGCAGGCGTAAGCAGAAAAACACAATTGCTAAAAAAATCGATGGAGGCTTCCCTAGCTCGACCTAGCATATTCGGGAGAACCCCGCGTATGAAAGCAGTCGATCCAGATCATGATGATTTCATAGCCCAATGACTGCCTGGAGGAACCGACCATCATGAGACGAGAAATTGGAGTTCACGAAAGACCAGCTCTCCCGCAAAGCTTCTTACTGAGCCTGCAGCACCTGTTCGCCATGTTCGGCTCGACCGTGCTTGTGCCGAACCTGCTGGGCGTTGATCCCGCAATCTGCCTGCTGATGAACGGCATCGGCACGCTGCTATACATCTGGATCTGCTCAGGCAAGATCCCCGCATACCTTGGCTCGAGCTTTGCCTTCATCGCCCCGACGGGCGCCGTAATCGGCCAGCACGCTACTGCCGAAGCAGGCTACGCTGCCGCTCTGGGCGGATTCCTGGCGGCCGGGATCGTCTTCACCGTTATCGCCCTGCTCGTACGGGCAGCGGGGATCGGCTGGATCCACGTCCTCTTCCCTCCGGCCGCCATGGGTGCCACATCACCGTCATCGGCCTTGAGCTCGTGCCGGTCGCAGCACAGATGGCCGGCTGGATCCCGCCGGCAGACGCCACTGCCGACGGGTACCCGGACGGGCGCGCTATTGCGCTGTCTACGATCACGCTCGGCGTCACGCTGCTTGGCTCCGTCCTGTTCCGGGGCTTCATGCGCATCATCCCGATTCTGGTGGGGATCGTCACTGGCTATGTCTTAGCCGTCTTCATGGATCTAGTGAGCTTCCAAGCCGTCGTAGAAACGCCTTGGTTCGACGCCCCAACCTTCACTATGCCATCCTTCGAATGGGCGGCGATCCTGACAATCTTCCCCGCTTCGCTCGTCGTTATCGCTGAGCATATCGGCCATCTTATCGTCACCGGCAACATTGTGAACAAGGACTTATCCCGGGATCCGGGGCTGCATCGGTCGCTGCTCGGCAACGGGATCTCCACGATGTTGTCCGCCTTCATCGGCTCCACTCCCAATACGACCTATGGGGAGAACATCGGGGTGCTGGCCATCACGCGAGTGTACTCCACCTTCGTCATCGGGGGAGCGGCGGTGTTCGCCATCCTGCTCTCGTTCCTTGGCAAATTCTCAGCGCTCATCGCCAATATTCCGGTACCCGTCATGGGCGGCGTGTCGCTCCTCTTGTTCGGTGTCATCGCCGCATCGGGGTTCCGCATGCTTGTAGAGTCGAAGGTCGACTATGGTCGGCCGACCACCCTGTTCCTGACCTTGATCGTACTAGTAACAGGGCTAAGCGGCGTCCGGATTACGATCGGCAGCTTCTCACTCTCAGGCATGGCGCTTGCGACTGTCGTAGCCATCGTATTCAGCCTTATATTCAAGCTGTTCGAGGTCACCAAGCTGTCCAACGACCACGAGACCTCCCCTCACTAGGAACTGACGCCTGTCCCTTAAGACTTTCCTAGCCAAACGCATAGTAGTACATGAGTTGGGTCATTCTATAACAGGTGTTTATGAAAATAATGGAGGGATACCTATGGCTAAACCTGATAATCGCGCTGATAACGAGGAACACCTGCAACAACATATCGATCATACGCAAGCTAATCTACGGGAAGCAGAGGACTACCTGGACGAGCATGCAGATGAGATTTCGGGCGATGAGAAGCAAGCGATTGAAGCTAAGAATGAGCGCCGCAAACAAAGCATCGAATCCTTCGCAGAGGAAAAACAAGACGAGGCCTCACAGTAATAGCGACGCTTCGTCTGTCTTTACCATCAAGCAGCCCCTTCCGGTACGGGAAGGGGCTGCTTGTATTTCTATTAACGCTCTCGCGCATGATACGGCAGGGATGGCCGAATGGATCCTTGGAGTCCATAAACTAGCGAGTCGATCGTCCTACATCTTCTATACATAGCTACCGCGTCAGACAGTTGTGCCTGCAGCTCTTCCATGGGCCGTTTCGTGCTAATGACCCGTTGATTGTTGTGCTCGTATGATGCCATTCAATAATATGATTATCCAATTTCTCAATGAGAACCATGTAAATACCGACACTCTTGGATACCAGGAGGAGGAAAATAATGGACAAGCATCACAATAAAAAGTAGGATGATAGTAAAGATAAAGGGAATTCATTGGATTTCCCGATGAAATTGAGGTGATTTCAATGGCGGTACAGAACCCAAACCAGATCTTGTCAGAGAATCTGCAACCGAATCAAGAACTCCCAGAAACTTTACTTACTAGAATACCCAAGAATGCACGTGATGCTCGAGAGATTCTAAGCGTTCGAAGCGCTTTTGATCAAAAGTTAGTGGATATTTTTAAACAAGGAAGGTAACAGATGGCCGATTTTGTTGTTTCTTCTGATGATATAGATCAAATTGATTTCAAACAAGCATCTGTATACATGGATGCTTGTTTTGTTCTGGCTTACTTGAACCCTGAAGACACACGTTCTGATCGGGCAGATGACGCCATCGACTAGGCTGAATAAGAGGTAGGTCGGGGTCCATATCCGTGAACACAAAAAAGTCGCCTAACCTCCTGGGATTGGGCGATTTTTCATGATGCTTTATAGGGACTCCGTATGCCTGCATTTCGGAAACGAACTGCAACCCATGAAGGCATTTCCCGTCTTACTTACCCGCTTCGTCATGATAGCTCCACAGATGCATTTTTTAGTATCTGATGATGCTGCCACTTGGGCTTGAGCTTGATTAACTACTGCCTTAGCTTGAGCTTGCTGCTTAGAAGCTTGTTTACTATTGGGCGGACTCACTGGCTGCCACTTCCCCCAAGCACGAAGCTTATGCTCCATCAAGGCCCCGTGCCAATACTCTACTTTGAATTGTTCAGCCTCTCTCTTCGCTGGGGCAGTCAGATCTGAAGTGGTCACGATTAAAGTTAGTATGCAGTTATGGTTTCTTTTGGCCCCCACAAGCTCTCTTACCGTTTGCACAGGAACTAGGTTATGTTCAGAATAGCATTTCGCTTGAACAGCCGTCTTCTCTCCTCGGGAATCTGTAATGACTAGATCAACTCCCCCATCATTGCCCCCGACCCCGACTTCTTGAACGGTGTATCCTTGATCACGGAAGTATAAAGCCAGTAACCTTTCAAACTCTGCTCCATTCAGCGATTGGAATGCACTCTTTAGTATCTCTTCATCCGAGCGGCAACGAAGCGATTGAGAACTATAGGGTTGAGAAGTTTGTTTTTTAGCTCTAGTACTTTTTGAATTTCCGCGTTTTGCAATGTGTCCCCGTCGTCTCCACAGTACATACCAAATTCGCAGTACCAACAATACAAAAATAATACCTATCGCATAATGTAGAATTGGCATCTGGATGTCCATTATTGCATTATTATTACTAGCGAAATTCTCCAAAACCCATATAAAAACTTCAAATATAACTCCTAAGCCCAATGCGCTAACCAGAAACCCTGTAATGGAAAATTGGCGCCGTCTACTCATACTCAACCACCTCAGAATTATATCACTTACTCCAACTCCAACCGCTCCAACCGAGTCGCCCGATCCACATGCTCGTGATCCCACTTGACCCGCACCTTACCCACTCGACGCTTTTCCCGCCAATCAAGCAAGTCCTCTTCCGTCGTCAGACGTAGTTCGGCCACTTCCACCGCCCTATCGAACATATACTTACTGGTGAACAGGATGCTCTTCACACCGTGCCCACCCGGTATAATCGGGGTCTCCTTTGTGAGCCAGTCCTCTACGGAAAACTTGACGTATAGCTCACTTGTAGCTCCTCTTCTCGAAAGAATCTCTCGAATCTCCGATCGCGGTAGAACAGTCCACTCTTTTATTTTCCCATACAAATATATACCAGCCTGCTCTCGCCCAAACATACGAATAGATTGATAAATCGCCACATACTCCACCTGTGACAAGCTCTGATGATTAGTTATGTTAGTCAATGGTGTGTGGTAGAACCCGTGCCTTACGGCATCCTGAATTTGATTCTCATTGCTCAGAGCTCCAACCAGAACCGACTTCCCCTCTAGTTTGTTCACATAATACTCTTTCGTCCCTCGGGCCTGAATGGAACGTTCGTAAGCTTTCTCCGGGCTATCCAAAATAATCTCGTCCAGGAATTGTTCCATCAGTGATGTAGCATTCGGGAGAAATGGAAAAGCGCCCACGTTCACAAGCTCAATGCTCTTGTAGAAGTGGTGCTTACGAAACTCCGCTTCATCGGGATAAGGGAACAGCACATACGCTCCGAACATGCTGCGCTCGTATTCTTGTACATTCCCCGATTCATAAACAATAGCATCCCTGTAGCGGTGCATCGTATTGATATCGTCCTCTTGCGGACCCGGGGTCTTATAATCCCGGTGATAGGCCGTGCCTTCGTAAGCCGGATTGATTCTATATTTCGCATCAAAAATATACTTGTACTCGACAGTCGCTTCCTTCTTCTTCAAAGTCAGCACATTGTCTGGACGCTGGGAGATCGTCTTACTACGGTCACCTTCCGGCAATGCATTGTAATATAGTGTAAACTCTTCCCCTGTAGTCGGGTTCCGGTACACCATCTTAGCATCTTTCGTCCGGTCTAAGGTTACGAACAACCCACCACGATTCAGCTTAATGAAGTTCTGCCGAACGAGCTCATACTTCTTCCCTAACAGTTGATGAATCTTCAGGAAACACCAGTACTCATACAGCTGAGCCAAATCCTTCATAGATAGGCGGTACAGGTCACTCTGTATGGAAAGCCCCTTCATCAGCATCAGGTAATACCGATACACGTCACGATAACCTGGTGCTAGCTGTAGGACCAGCGAAATACTCATCTGCTGCAACTCACCTACATTCAAGAAATCCAACTTCAACAGTCGCTGAATATCCGTCTGCATTTGATTGATTTTATTCATGAGATTCGGATCAGCTGTGCGATCTTTCTGAATCAGATGCCTTTTCAAACCCTTTAGCTTAAACTGCACCTTAATCAGTACCCACCGAACGAAACGATTCTCAAGCGTGTTGTATTCCAACTGCCGTTTGGACTCCAGGACATGGGTCGGGCTCACCCTCTTACCTTGAACTGTCATAATGCCACTTTCGTCAGGAGTGAGCAGGTGTGGATGTTTTGATAAGTAGGCTAGATTCTCTTTGCCTGCTCTCTTGACTCGGGCTGCTGCGACTAGGCGATTCTCGGTTACGAGCTTATGATGAGGGGACCCCTTAATCCGTTCCACAGCTTGTACCAACTGACGGAAGATATACTGTAGAATGGCGAAAAATTCAGTAAGACTCTGATTCTGCGTCTCCTTCAAGCCCATGAGGTGATAGGTTTTACGGAGAAAATCAAAGGACAAATTATAGATCTGTTCATTAACCTCGTTCAGAATAAGCTGGTAGTCTTTCTTGTAATCCATCTTCGATGGGAAAATCTCTAACTGTAGACGAAATACAGGCTCTCCATGAAGCCTTAGCTCTAGTTCCGTATGTCCGACCTCATTCTGAAAGTTCAGCATTCCTGATAGCAGACGGCYCCCTTTGGGAAGGACACCTTCACGTAAATTAATGTTGTCATGGTAGAACGTTAGAGCGGTATCGGCTTCCTTCTCCACAACAAGCTCATACGCCTGCGTTTCGTAAAATAAAGGAGGGCATCCATCGCCTGTTTGCCAAGGGATAAGGCCTCTCTTCTCAGGAGAATAGACATGAACAGACAGCACATCAACACTTGATGATAGAGACGCTAAGTGAAAATGGGCATCTACCCAAGTCTGATCCTCTCGTCTATGTAATTGCAGCGTATCCACAGTAGGATGGAACGGCCTGCCTTGCAAATACAAGGAGAACGATGAAGTAACAATGCGCAATAACTCGACAGGCTTGTTAGGAGAGCCAGTAGGAAGTAAAGCCATCCTCATCCAACCTCCGCAGCATAAAGGCTAACTTCCTTGCGCTTTGTGAGTACCGAGCCGATTGCATGGCATTATCCAGCATCTTGAACAACTCGGTTAAGTCGTCCATGAACTCTTCCTTGGCTAGCCTCTTGCCGAGTGAAATTTCTAGAAGCTGTAGCAGAACCCGTCTTACCGATTGACTGCTACCTTGAATCCTCGGAAGTACTTTCTGAAGCAATTGCAGATCAAACGCAGCATCAGCGGGCATGAGCTCGAACCGTTGATTGTAGATCAGATAGAAGCATATAGAATCTCTTATACGAAACCCTACATGCGAGTGGATCTTTTCCAGGATGTCATTGATCTCGACCAATCGGGTCGTGGTAAGCTCGATTAGTTCACGATACTCCCCGAACACATCCACTAATTGGAGATACTCCGATCGCAGAAAAACATTTAGTGCCGGAGAAACCTTTGGATCATTACCATCTCCAGTACTAGGAAATTGAGAAAGGTTAATGTAGTTAAACTCGATCGTATTCGCACGATCAAGCACCTTCTTGCTGAACGGATGCGTCGTCTCATCCATATTCACCGTTCCGATTAGGTACACATTATCRGGTAGATGCAATTGAGCCAGACGTTGACGATCTTCTTCATTGACGAGTGCCTCAGCTCGAATCAAAGGCTCGGTTACAATCGAATTTTCTCTCCACTCTTGTGTCTCTAGCACACTTAACAAGTCACTGAAATAATGCTCCACACGTGCTAAATTCATCTCATCTAGGCAAATGAAATACGGCTTATGTCGGTTACTCGGTAGACTAGCTTCCAAGAGCACGGCTGTTAAAGGCCCGATTCGGAATGAACCTGACAAATCCTTGTAGCCCAGCAAATCCGTCGGATCATTCCAATCCGGACGAACCGGGATCAGTGTGAACTGCTTATTCGAGCTTGTTGCACCCAACGCTTCCGCAAACAATTTGACTAGCTTGGTCTTCCCAGTCCCTGACACACCAGCCAAGATGACAAACGGCTTGGACTTCAACGAGAGGTAGAAATTCTCGATCAGATGATCCGGATAGGCGAAGCCCTTTTGTCGGATGTACCGATTGATGGCGGACAATCTATCTGATACCGGTAGAGTGTCTACTTGAGTCATTGGTTGTTCGGCTGCCACGTAATGATCTCCTCTTCGTTCAACATATTGGAGCTCCTGAAGCCAGTTCAACATGAACCGGGAACGATTGGTTTGGGTTACTTCTCCCCACTCCGTGCTAGTGCCTAGCAGTGGGATGTATACTTCAGTAAACGCAGTGAGTGTGAAGGTGGAGAGCTCTTGGACGACAGTAACAGCTGATTGAATGGCGAGTAGAAGCTCAGAATGATCGTTAGTCTCTATGTATTCACGCCATAGGCTAACCTGTTGAGGGCTAAGTGCCCAAGTGTTTTCGCCTCGGGCTTGGTAGAATATGTTGCCGAACTCGGATAAATTGTAGGCTTTGTTGTGACTCTGTATGATACCCAGATCAGACAGTGCTCGGGATAAATGCTGGATTCTTTCCTTCGGGTGCTTTACATCGTCTCCGGAAAATAACACGCTCGATCGCTGCTCGATTAGTTGTTCTATCGTTACGCCCGTCGGAAGTTTGGCTCCGAAGTAGTTAACGATTCCGAGACCCAGATGCAGATGCGCTATCGTGTATCGGAAGGCTCCTTGATTGGAAATCGATATGTTCCCTAGAGTCGATTGTACGTACCGGGAGTAGTTATCAACCAAATTGCTAAGATCGGATAGGAGGACCTCATCCTCCGGTAATGTGACGGCCTCATACTTATAATAGGCGATGGTGGACACTTGATAGTCTTGGCCTAGACCAATGGCTGTCAGGCGAATTTCGCTGTCCTTCTTCATTCCCTCGAGTGGTAACAACTCCCTTAATTGCTCGGCCTTTTCTTCGAGGTATTTATAACCTTCTTTTTTACCCTTTTCATTAATAGGAACTGTTACACCTTGTGMCAAAGTGAGATAAACAGACCTCATATCCTCCGAGAACAGATATACGATATATTCACCTTGTCGAGTAGTTTGAGTGACTCGCTTATCTAGGATTGCAATCCATGGGATATTAGCCCAATTCCCTTGTCCAGTAGAGCCTTGGACTTTAAACTGATCATGGATGAACGGTAATTGATTCATTCCATTCGGAATTTCTTGACGCACAAATTGACCAAGCGGATGTCCGGCGAAGGACTCCTGCTTGGCCTTTAAATATCCAGACATGATGGTTGTTAAAGCGTGATGAAGTGAGAAAGATATATCG